>DATBGU010000034.1:0-49282 GCA_036557825.1 Gemmataceae bacterium | reverse complement strand
CTTTGAGGTGTTTCTGGCCGGCGGATTGGCTCAGCAGGTGCAGAAGGGCACCGTCGAGCAGACGCTACTGCAAAACTACGAAACCATCCTCGGCCAGCAAGTCAGCTACCGCGTCTCGCTGGATCAGCTCAAACAGCAGCTCGGCCTTCCCATAACTGTGCCCATCGAACTGGACCCCAGTCCGTTGCAGCCGATGATCACCATCAACGAGGCCTTTGAAAAGGTGTCCATCAACGCCGAGCGCGTGGTTTACAACGGCTTGCGCTTCGGTCAGTCGGTTCCCCCCAAGGAGATGCGGCAGCGGCTGCGCCGTCTGCTCGAACGCACGCCGCTGCTGCGCGGCACACGCAGCCGCGAACGCATCGTGCGGCAGTTGCCGGCCTGGGAAAACCTGGGCAAGGACCAACCGTGGATGCAGCGGCAGAAGGCGCTCCTCGCCCGCATCGCCGAGTTGCGGGCGGAAGCCGATGAGTTGCGGCGCAGGCAAGGCAAAAGGCCGGGAGAGCCGATCCCGGAAGCGGAACAGCGCCGCATGGAAGAAATCAAATTCGAGTTGGATTTGGGATTCTACGAACTCGCCCTCAGCACCTTTGAGCGCGAGACCTGGACGACGAAAGAAACGAAAGCGGAGCAGCTGCGGGAGAAAGGCCAACTCTACGCCAGCGTTTATCGCTACCTGCTCGGCCTGACCGACCACGCGGTTATCGAGCACCTGGAGGATCTCAAGAAGCAGTGGCCTGCTTTGCCGGCCGTTCGCGCGGAAAAGCTGGATCTGCTCAGCGCGCCGGAGGACCAGTCGCTGGCGGCGGTGGAACGGACCACCTTCAACTCGCGCGTGGACCTGATGAACGTGCGGGCGCAGGTGACGGACGCCTGGCGCAAGATCCGCGTGGCCGCCAACGCCCTGCTGGGCACCTTCAACGTGGACTATCACCTCTCCGCCACAGGCCCGCTCACCGGCGGCAACCCCTTCGCCATTGGCGACGGCTTCACCACCCATCAGCTGATTTTCAGCGGCCAGCTGCCGATCGTCCGCATCCTGCAACGCAATAACTACCGCAGTACGCTCATCAACTTCCAGCAACTGCGCCGCAGCCTGATGGCCTACGAGGACCAGCTGCTGTTCAACGTCCGCTTCGACCTGCGCCAGATCCGCATTCTGGGCAACAATTATCAGACCGTGCAGAAGCGGCAGATGGAGCTGGCCTACATGCAGGTGGACCAGGCCTTGCAAGCGTTCAACCAGCCGCAGGCGCCGCCGGCCAGCGCTATTGAACCGACAGGGCTGGTCGGCCCGGTGGGCGCGCGGCCGCAGGTCGGCGACCCCGCCGCCCTCACCCAGCAGTTGCTGACCACGCAAGCAGCCCTTCTTCGTTCGCAGAACGACCTGTACAATACTTGGATTGCCTACCTGATCAGCCGCATGAACCTTTACCGCGATATGGGAGTCATGCCGCTCGACAACCGTGGAGTGTGGATCGATGCAGACGCAACCGCCGACAACGCCACTGACAACTGCCAACCCGCCGGAGAGCAGCAACAACCCGCCGGCCCCCCCGACCAACTCCCCGCCCCTCGCCCCGAACAGCTCCCCCAGCCACGGCCCGAGCCGGCTCCCCAAAAAGAGCCGATGGCGAAAGTGGGGTAAATGGCTGGCGGCGCTGGTGGTCCTGCTGGCCGGGGGCGGAGCCGGTTTCGGCGGCTGGTATTACTTCACGCACAGTTACACCGCGCGGCCGGACCTGCTCTGGCAGAAGGTCGAGCGGAAAAAATTGCAAGTCACCATCAGCGAACGCGGCAGCCTGGAATCGGCCGAGAACAACGAACTGGTCTGCAAGGTCAAGGCCAAGGCCCAGGGCGCCGCCGCCACCAACATCCGCTGGGTCATCGACAACGGCACAACCGTCCGCAAGGGCGACAAAGTGATTGAGCTGGACGATTCGGCCTTGCAGGACTCGCGCATCACTCAGCAAATCGCCATGGAAACGGCCAAAGGCGCTTGGGAGAAGGCCGAGCAGCAACTCCTGATCGATAACAGCACCAGCGCGGCGCTCATCAAAACCCAAGAAGTGGCCCTGAAAGTCGCCAAGATCACCTTGGAGGAATACCTCAAGGGACTATACGAACAAGCCCGCGTCGATCTGGAGAACAAGCTGACCTTGGCCCGTTCCGACTTGATCATGTGGCAGGAGCGCTCCGCCTGGTCGGAGCGCATGTCGCGTCCGGGACGGCAGTATGTCACCGCGGCCCAGTCCGAAGCCGATGAGGCCCGCCGCCTTAGCGCCGAACTGACGCTGAGGAACCTGGAGGTGCAGTACGACGTCCTCAATAAGCTCACCCGAACGAAGAATGAGTTCGATCTCCAGGGCAAGGTGGACGTCGCCGTCCGCAACCTGGCGACGGAGCAGCTGAAGGGTGAGGGACTCCGTATCCAGGACGAGGTTGCCATCCGGACCGCCAAACTCACCTACGAAAAGGAACTGGCCAAGCTACGCGATCTCGAAGAGGAAATCGAGAATTGCACTCTGTACGCGCCGCGGGCGGGTATGGTCGTCTACTGGATTGAGGAGCGCTCGCGCTGGGGCGGCGGCAAGCAGCGCATCGTTGCGCAGGGCGAGCCCGTGGACGAAGGCCAGAAACTAATGACCATTCCCAACCTGGAGAAGATGGTCGTCAACTCCCGCGTCCACGAGGCCCAGCAGCACCTGGTCCACGCCGATGTCAAGAACGAGACCGGATTCAGCTCGATGGTGGAATTCGGCCTCTATCTGCAACCCGACCCGCTTGTGGCCCTTTCGACCGCGGCGGTCTTCCGAACCGACCTCCGCACTCCTTTCCAGACCAAATACCGCAAGGAGGAACACAAACTGATCGGTCACGGCCAGGAGGCCAAGGTGCGCGTCGCGGTCTTCCCCAACCGCCAGCTGCACGGCCACGTCACCTACATCTCGACGGTCGCCTCGGTCAACGACCTGTTCGCCAACGACGTAAAGGTCTATCAGACCTACGTCGCCCTCGACGAGTCGCTGGAAGGACTTAAGCCCGGCATGGACGCGCGGGTGACCATCGAGGTGGACAGCACGTCGGAGCCGGTATTGCAAGTGCCGCTGCAAGCGATCCTGGGCGGCGTGGAGATGGGTCAGCGACGCAAGTGCTTCGTCAAGACGGAGGACGGAGCGCTGCTCCGCGACATCACGCTCGGCCACAGTAATGAGACAATGGTCGAGGTCGTGGACGGCCTGGAGGAAGGCGATGAGGTCGTCATGAACCCGATCGTGTTGCTGTCGGAGAAGGAGCGCATGGAGTACGGCAATCTGCCGGCGCGCTCCGGTAGGAGCGGCCAGGAAAAGGGCGGGCCCGGTGGATTCGGCGGCAAAGGCAAAGGCGGCGAGAAAGGCGCGCCCGGCGGCGGCATGCAAGGCGGCGGCATGCAAGGCGCCCCCAAACAAGGAGGCGGTATGCAAGGCGCCCCCAAACAAGGAGGCGGTATGCAAGGCGGCGGCATGCGCGGAGGCGGCATGCAAGGCGGCGGCATGCGGCAGGGCAAGAAGAACGGCGGCGGCGCGGACGGCGCCGCGACGGCCGGCGGCGGTTAAGAACCTGTAATCGAAAGCCGCTTGCGGCTTAGCGACCGGACACGCTAAGCCGCAAGCGGCTCACCCAAAAGGCCGGAAAGAACTCAACGCATGGCCGACGTCGTTCGCATCATCAACCTGGTCAAAACCTACTACCTGGAATCGGTCACGGTGCAGGCGCTGCGCGGCGTGACGCTCAACGTCGCCGAAGGCGATTTCGTCGCCCTCATGGGTCCGTCCGGCTCCGGCAAATCGACGCTGCTCAATCAGCTCGGCTGCCTCGATCGGCCGACCAGCGGCCATTATTTCCTCGGCGACGAGGATGTGTCGCAGATGGACGACGATCAGCTTTCGGAGATCCGCAGCAAGTATCTCGGCTTCATCTTCCAGTCGTACAACCTGCTGCCGCAGTACACGGTGGTCGAAAACATCGAGATCCCGCTGCTGTACCAGGGCGTCAAGCTGACCGAGGCGACGCGCGAGTGGTGCGTGCAGTTGGCGACGCTGGTCGGCCTGGGCGATCGCATGGAACATCGTCCCATGCAGTTGTCCGGTGGCCAGCAACAGCGCGTGGCCATCGCTCGCGCTCTGGTTAACAATCCGCAAGTGGTCCTCGCCGACGAGCCGACCGGCAACCTGGACTCGCGGACCAGCGACGAGATCATGGAGCGCTTGCAGCAGCTCAACGAGCAGGGCAAGACCATCATCATGGTCACGCACGAAAACGACATCGCTGCCTGGGCCAAGCGCGTCATCCGCATGCGCGACGGCCACATTGAAAGCGACGAACGCAACCAGCACCGCCACGTCGGCTCGGCCATGGCCCTGACGGACGGGCGGTCCGGCAACGGCTTCGCGGCGAAACCGGTCGGACTGTAAGCCGGCGACAGAGGGGCGTAGCCGCGGTTTGTAAATCACTAGCCCGGAGCGCCAGCGACGGGTTTTCGGCCTGTCGCTGGCGCTCCGGGCTAGTTGAGGAACCTCGACTTAACCCGGAACCCTTGAGAAAGCCCCATGTATCTGCTCTTCATCATCCTGGCGATCGCGGCTCTCGTCGGCGGACTCGTCCCCTTGCTGTACTGGGACAAGGGACGGCGCAGCCTGGTGCTGGCCGTGCGCAGTCTGTGGCTGCACAAGATGCGGGCCTTCCTGTCGGTGCTGGGCATCATCATCGGCACCGGAGCGGTCATCGCGCTGATGGCCTTCGGCAACGGCAGCATGAAGGAGGCGCTGGACGCCATCCGCAAACTGGGGGCGACGAACATCATCGTCAAAAGTGTCAAGCCGCCGGAGAACTCAGACACCAGTGGCCGGCAGCGCGTGGCCACTTACGGCCTGACGGACGACGATTACGAGCGCTTCGCCGTCCTGGAGGAAGGCGGCACGGTCACGCGCATGGTGCCGATGCGCAGCTTCTATCAGCAATTGCGCCGCGGGCACCGCGCCTTCAACGGCCGCGCCGTCGGCACCACCCCGGCCTATGCCGAGGTCAACGAACTGCCGATGGCCTCCGGCCGATTCCTCCTTCAGGAGGACGACGACAAGATGCTCAACGTCACCGTCATCGGCTCCAACGTCTCGGAGATCCTGTTCCCCTTCGAGGAGGCGCTGGGCCAGAGCGTGCTGATCGGCAGATATTTTTATACCGTGGTCGGCGTCCTCAAGAGCCGTACCCCGATCGGCGACGCCGGCGGCTCCACCTCCGATGACTTCAACAACGACGTCTACATCCCGCTTTCGACCTGCAACGCTCGCTTCGGCCAGATCATCACCATCCGCCAGGCCGGCTCGTGGCAGCGCGAGCAGGTGCAACTCAGTCAAGTGACGCTGACGGTCCGCGATGTGGACAAGGTGCGGCCGACCGGCGAACTGGTCAAGGCGATCCTGGCCCGCCACCGCCAAGCGGACACGCTGGTGTCGGTGCCGCTGGACAAGCTGGAGGCAGCCGAGAACGAGAAGAAACGCTTCACGGGCCTATTGGTGCTGATCGCCAGCATCTCGCTGGTGGTCGGCGGCATCGGCATCATGAACATCATGCTGGCGACGGTGACGGAGCGCACGCGCGAGATCGGCATTCGCCGCGCCCTCGGGGCCAAGCGCCGCGACATCACCTTGCAGTTCTTGATCGAGGCGGTGGTGCAGACGTCGCTGGGCGGCGTGCTGGGAACCGTCATGGGATTGCTCGTCGTTTTGGTGGTGCCGCCGGTGGCGCGATGGGTTTGGAGCGCGCACGTGCCGACTCAGATCACCGCCTTCCCGATCTTTCTGGCGCTGGCGGTGGCGATCGGCGTGGGCATGGTTTTCGGATTGTACCCGGCCCGCCGCGCCGCCATGCTCGACCCCATTGAGGCCCTGCGACACGAGTAAGAGACGCGAACCGAACGGCGAGCGGGGGCGTCAACTCCCTGTTCCTGTTCTGGCAGGAACAGGGGGCTGACGCCCCCCGCTCGCCTATCAAGTTTGTGCTTCTTTAGTCGGCCAGAAAACGCTTCACTTCGTCGGCGACGCGATTGGGTTGCGTGACGAAGGCGAGATGGCCGCAACCGGATAGTTCGATCCGCCGCGCGTCCTCGATGCTCCGCATGAGATCCTGCACGCTCCGCGGCGACGCCAGCAGATCGCGGTCGCCCGCCATCAGCAGCGTCGGTACCCGCACAGCATGGAGGCGCGGACCGGGGTCGAACGATTCGACGAGATGAAAGCGATGCGTCATCACGCTCTGGTCCGTCTGCCAGCACTGGCGCGTGACGAACTCGAACAGCGGTCCGGGCTGCTGTCGCGTGCCGAAAAGCAGATTGAAGAACTGATTGACGAACGGGCTGTCCGAAGGCAGCGGATAGCGCGACAACACCCAGCCAGCCACCTGCTGTAACAGGCCGCGCTCGAACCGCGCTCCGACTCCCTGCGCGATCAGCGCCGAGAGCCGATTCGGCCAGCGCATCGCCAGTTCGAGGGCCAACACGCCGCCGAAGGACACGCCGAGAATCGGCGGACGTTCCAGTCCGTACCAGTCCAAAAACTCGCGCAGGTCTTCCACGAGGTCGGGCAGGTCGAAGCGCCGTCGCAGCGCGAAGCAATCGTCTTCGCCGCGGAGTTGGTAGCTGATGACCTGGAAGTCTTGCGCCAAGAGCCGAGCCAGCGGCCCGAGCAACTCGAACCCACCCGCCAAACCGGGAACCAGGACCAGAGGACGTCCCTCCCCCCAGACACAGTAGCGGGCTGTGTAGTTCTTCAGATGCGCGAAACCAGAGCGACCGACTCCCGGACTGAACTCCGCGCCGCTCCCCGCAAGCCAATCAAGCGATGCCTGCACGCTTCTTCTCCCACATCCTGAGTTCCGGACGATGAATGGATGCCCAGTCCCTGCTTTGGAGATGACTTTTCCATAGCACGCCTCATACCAAATTCTCACATCTCGAACCACCCCATTCCCCAAACGATTGCTTTTCACAAGATATTGCTATAAAATCGTTTATGTCGGTTAGCGAAGAGCGCCGCGGAACTCCACATCGGTTCGCTATCGCTCTTTCGTCGGCGATCGACACTTTTCGGCGCCGACCGATCACTCTTCGGCGCGACTTTGGCGCTTTGGAAAAAGTAGGAAATGTGTTCTAATCTTTACAGAAGGACCGAATCCGCACTGTTTTCCGAGCCTTTACATTTGACGAGTGAGCTTGAGGAGTGCGCCCTTCCTATTCCTGCGGACGGTTCACTCGATCGTTGACCCTCGGATGAGGCACGAGTAGAGTGAGGAAGATTCGAGCAGCGTGTTCCTTCAAGCTCGATGAACGAGCGGCGAGCGGTTCTAGTGATTTACGGGTAAGGAGTTAGGCGTCGGCGCCGAAAGTTCGGCGCGTGGATCGCGTGTCGTGGTGAAGGTTCGATACTGAAACCGAGGAGAGGGTGATGCGCCGGGTATTGCTGTCAGCCTGGAACGAGATCCGCTTCCTGCCGCGAAGGATGACGGCTCTCTTCGCTGGCGCGGCTTCGTTGGCGCGAAACACCTTCCACGACAAAAGCTCGCGCCGCCGACTGGCCATCCTTGTGGCCTCGATCCTCGTCTGCGCCTATACGCTGGGCGTCAGCTTTTACGTGATGCTCACCCCTGACATCGGCGTCCGCTGCGCCTTCTTCCCTGTTGTCAATCAATTCAACGACGACTTCCTCTTTCAGCAGGGCGACTTTCAAAAAGACACGAAGGCGTACCAACTTGAGCAAGACGATCAGATTGTGCGGCTCGGCGATCGGCCCGTCTCCAACTGGGCGCAGATCCTCCATAAACTCGTGCGGCTACGGCCGCAGGACGCCGAGAAGGGCACCCTCGCGGACCTGGAGCCTGATTCGGGCGAGAAGTCCGCGCCTCCGCGCAAGACGCATCTGGTGGTGGAGGATCAAGAGGTCATCTGGGTTCGCTTCGTCCGACCGAGCGATCCGCCGGGACCGGAGGGCAAGCCCGCGGAGCGCACGGTCTGGCTGCGTGTCGGCCGGCCGCCGCTGGAAACGCTGGCGCCGTCCGTGCTGTGGTTCTTCCTGAAAATCGGTCTTTTCGTCGTCGGCGCCATCGTCTTTTGGAAGCGTCCGGAAGACCGCTCGGCGACGCAGTTTTTCCTGTTCTGCCTGGTGTCGTTCGGCGCCTACACGGGCGGCTATCACTGGCATCGCCTCGTCACGCAGCCAGCGCTGATCCTCGTTTTCATGATCTGCAGTATTTTGTTGCCGGCCGTCAGCCTGCACTTTTATCTCGTCTTCCCGCGTCCCAAGGCCATCCTCGACCGCGCGCCGCGGCGCGTGCTGACGCTGCTTTACGGGCCACCGGTCTTCTTCCTGCTGCTGCTCATCTCCGGGTACATCCGAATTCAGTGGCAGTACAACGTGTTCCGCAACCCCGACGTGCAATTCCTGCTCGACGAGATGCTGTTCGAGATTTATTGCTATTTCGGCGTGGCCGCCCTGTGGTATCTGGCCAGCGTGGTCGGCCTGGTCCACAGTTATCGAACCGCCGTCGGCGCCACCGAGCGCAATCAGGTGAAGTGGATCCTGTTCGGGACGCTGGCGTCGCTGGCGCCGATCGGCTATTCGCTGTATCTGGCCCTGGCGGAACGGCAGCGCTTCGGCGGCGGAGCGGCGACCTGGCCGATGTTCTTCGCCTCGCTGTGCGTGACGGTCGCCTTCACCATCAGCATCACGCGCTATCGGCTGATGCAGATCGATCAGCTCATCAGCTCCGGCGTGGTTTACTTCCTCTTCAGCTCGGTGGTCGGCCTGGTGTATTACGGTTTGGTCTTCACCGGCATGGTCCTGCTGGGAAGCCACGTCGTCGAGGAACCGTCGCTGGGTCAGGTGGTGGCGATGAGCAGCACGGTGCTGGTGTTGTTGTTCGGGCGCGACCTGGTGCGCGACCGCCTCACGTCGGCGCTGAACCGCCATTTCCATCGGGAAAAGCATCAACTCGACCGCACCTTGCAGCGCATGAGCCAGGCCATCGAGCAGCTGGTCGATCCGCCGGCGTTGGCCCATCGGCTGCTGCACACCTCGGCGGAACTGCTCGGCGCCGGCGTCGGCGCGGTCTATCTGCGTCGCGGCGATCCGCCCCTTTACCTGTTGACCGAGTCCGTCGGGCCGGCGCCCGCGCTGGCGGAGCTTTCCTCCGGCTGTCCTCTGGTCGAGTCGCTGCTCGGGCACAATCTTCTGGCCCTTCCCACGCAGACGCCGCCCAACACCGCGGGCCAGCGACAACTGCATTTTCTGGGCGGCACGATCGCGCAAGGACTCTTCCACGAGGGACAGCTGCTCGGCATCCTGACGCTCGGCGCTCCGGCCGAGCCGCGCGGATTGGCCACGGAGATGAGCGGAGGCTATACCGCCGAGGATCTGCATCTGCTGACCGCCTTCGCCCAGATGACGGTGCTGGCCCTGGTCAGCGCCGAGGGCCATCGCAAGATCGACACGCTCAACCGCGAACTGCAAACCAAGGTCGAGAAGATCGCCGAGCAGCAGCGCCGCATCATGGCGCTGCAAAATCAACTCTCTGCCGTCCGCCATCCCCCCGCCGCTCTGGGTGAACCGCGCGCGGCGCAGTCGGAACCCCAAACGGCGGACGCTGGAGGACCGACGGCCGACGGCTTCATCGGTTCCAGCGCCAAGGTCCATCACCTGATGCAGCTGGTGCGCAAGGTGTCCCCCACCGACTCCGTCGTTTTGCTTCGCGGCGAGAGCGGCACCGGCAAGGAATTGCTGGCGCGAGCGATCCACGACAACAGCCCGCGGGCGAACAAACCGTTCGTCGCGGTCCACTGCTCCGCCCTGTCGCCGAGCTTGCTGGAGAGCGAACTATTTGGCCACGTCAAGGGAGCGTTCACCAACGCCATCCGCGACAAGATCGGCCGTTTCGAGGCGGCCAACGGCGGCACGCTGTTTCTCGACGAAATCGGCGACATCAACGTCGAGGTGCAAATCAAGCTGCTGCGCGTGTTGCAGGAGCGGACGTTCGAGCGCGTCGGTTCCAGTGAACCGCTCAAGGTGGACGTGCGCATCATCACCGCCACGCACCAGGATCTGAAAGCGCTCATGCGTCAGGGACGTTTCCGCGAGGATCTGTTCTTCCGCCTCGACGTTCTACCGATCGTGTTGCCTCCGCTGCGCGACCGGGCCGAGGACATACCGGAACTGGTCCTGCACTTTTTGCGGATGTACAGCCAGCGCATGAACCGGCAAGTGACCGGTATCGACGACGACGCCATGGCGCGTTTGAAGGCCTATCCCTGGCCGGGCAACATCCGCCAACTGGAAAACTATATCCAGCGCGCCGTCGTCGTCGCCGAGAGATCCGTGGTGACGGTGGACGAACTGCCGGCCGAATTGCAGGCCGATCCGTTCCAATTGGCGACGCTCACCTATCGGCCATCCCACCCCAACGACGGCGGCGCGTCGTTCCAGGACGCGGATGATTTACTAGACGAGACGTTGAGCGAGGCGGGCGACCACTGGTCGCCGCTGCTGGCGATGCCGTCGCCGCAAGCGGGCATCATCGCGCCGCCGTCGAGTTTGACGGCGGCTATCCAGAGTGAGCGCGGCGAGCGCGACCGGCGCGAGCGCGAGGTTTTCGTCCGCGCCCTCGCCGCGGCCGGCGGCAACAAGGCCGAGGCCGCCCGCGCCCTCGGCATGGCCCGCAGCACGTTCATCAGCCGGCTCAAACGCCTCGGGTTGACTTAAAAAAGCACTTTAAACACGGATAACACGGATAAATATTGTTTGATTATTTATCCGTGTTATCCGTGTTATCCGTGGTTAAAGTGTCTCTCACTCGGCAGCCAGGGAGATACAGACGATTTCCTTGTCGTTGCGGGCGTACATCGACTTGTGGGCGAAGGCGGGGTGCGACCAGTTCACCTTGCGCTTCGGTTCCAGCGGCGTCGTCGGCGCGAGGATGTGCGCCCGGTCGATTTCCTCATATCCCTTCGGCGTCAGCTTGGCGATCACGAGGTCGCCCTTCTCGTTGGGCAAGAAGAAGCGATCGCCCTGCGCGATCAGGAACGCATTGGCCCAGCGCTCGCTTTCATCCTTGGCGCCGGTGGCCTTCAGGGTCATCCAGATACGCTCGCCGTCTTTGGCGCGCAGACAGCGCAGCTCGCCGTAGCTGCACACTCCATAGATGTAGCCGTCCTTGAGAAACGGCGTCGGCATGATACTGTTGAGTGTGTCGGTTCGGTCCGCTTGCTCGCTCTGGACCTGGCTGCGCCAGACGACGGTCGGCTTGTCGCCGTCGAACTGAAGCATCATCGCGCCGTTGTAGAACGAGGTCAGGAAAAGTTGGTTGCCGGATAGGCGCGGCGTCGGGATGGTCAGGTTGGCCCTCACGGCGAACGGTTGCGACCAGTACACCTTGCCGGTTTCCGGGTCGAGTCCGTTGACCGACTCCGGGTGCCAGATGATGAGCTGCCGTTTGCCGCCGATGGTGTAGATCATGGGCGGACAGTAACCTAGCTGCGTGCCGCGCTTCTGGAAGGAGAGGGCGTGCCATTTCTCCGCGCCGGTATTGCGATCGAACGCCACCGCGATGCTGTCCTGGCCGCCGACCAGACAGATCAGCTTGTCGCCGTCGAGCAGCGGATGAGCGGCGAAGCCCCACAACGGCACGGGAGCCTTGTAATCCTTGGGGAAGTTTTTCGACCACAGCACCTTCCCGTCGTCGGCGTTCAGACAGAACAAATCGCCCATCGCTCCCAGCGTGTAGACCTTGCCGTCATGCACGACCGGCGTGGTCCGCGGTCCGGCGGGATAGGAAATCCGATACGGGCAATCGTACTCGTGCTTCCACAGGATTTTGCCGGAAGACTCCTCAAGGCAGAGCACCCGTTCCTTACCGGGAACACGGTCCACGGCGAAAGGGTTGTCGGGGTTCTTCACGCCCTCGGGCAGAACGCGGTCGGTGACGTAGACGCGGTCCTTGACCACCGCTGGACCGGCGTAGCCGCCGCCGATGGGCGTCCGCCAACGGACTTTCGGTCCGCCGTCGGGGAACTTGTCGAGGATGCCCGTCTCGCGCCATACGCCGTCGCGCTTTGGCCCCAGCCACTGCGGCCAATCGTCGGCCCGGACGAGCGTGGGAAGGATGAACGAGACGGTGCAGAGGAGGAAGCAAAAGCCGGGACGTGCTCGCGTGGGTCGCATGCCGTTCCTCACTTCGGGGAAGTTGCCGTGAACCGGAATCCTGTCGGGCGTCGATAGTGTCTGATTGTACGACGTGACGGCGGGAACGAGTATTCAGGGCCGGCGAGGATCGTCTCGAAAGAAGGTCTTTTCGGGCTCCGGCTGATCTGCTACAACGAGATTGTGGGAAAAAGCCGTCCTTGTTGAGTTAGGGACGTTTTCGTCGTGCGGGGGAGTGCTCGTCGCATTTCCTCAAATCGGCGTAGGTCATTGTGTTGCGGCAAGAAATCCCGGGTCAGGAGAACGTATGCCCCTTCGGATGCGCGTCCACGAACGAGAGCCGATCGGTCTGGCTCTGCGGCGGTTCAAGAAGCTGCTTGAGCGCAGCGGCATTCAAAAAGAACTTCGCAAGCGGAAATACTACGAGAAGCCCTGCGAGGCCCGCCGTCGTGCGGAACTGCGAAAGCAGAGCGCCATTCGCAAAGCCAAGAATGGGACGCGCAAGCCCTAAACCCGCTTGCGGCTTCGCGTTCTCGTGACGCGAAGCCGCGAACGGCCCGTCTCCCATCCAACCACTAAGGAGCCGTCCATCAGTACGATCACCTCTTCCACCGTCCGCCCTGCCGCTCTGTTAGGCAAACAGCCCGCGCGGTCGTCCTCCACTCTCCCCAATTGGCTGAAAAGCGTGCCGTTCGTCGGCCTGCACGTCGCTTGCCTGGCTGTCCTGTTCACCGGCGTGGACGCCACCGCCCTGCTGCTGTGCGGGTTCTTCTACTTCGCGCGCATGTTCGGCATCACGGGCGGCTATCATCGCTACTTCGCCCATCGCTCGTACAAAATGAGCCGGGTGATGCAGTTCTTCATCGCCTGCCTCGGCTGTAGCGCGTTGCAGAAGGGGCCGCTGTGGTGGGCGTCGCACCACCGCCATCATCATCGCTTCTCGGACACGCCGGACGATCCGCATTCGCCGCACGCCACCAGTTTCTGGTGGGCGCATTTGGGATGGATCCTCTCCGAGGAACATACCTCGACGCCCTGGCACTCCATCCGCGACTGGGCGCGTTACCCGGAGCTGCGCTGGCTGGATCGCTTGCACTGGCTGCCGGGCGTGCTGCTCGGCGTCGTCTGCTTTTTCATCGGCTATCTCACCGGAGGCATGGCCGGCGGTTGGCGTTCGCTGGTTTGCGGTCTGGTAATCAGCACCGTCCTGCTGTACCACGCGACGTTCTCCATCAACTCGCTGAGCCATCTGATCGGCAAGCGCCGCTACACCACCGACGATCAGAGCCGCAACAACTTCTTCCTGGCGCTCTTGACGATGGGCGAAGGTTGGCACAACAATCACCACCACTATCAGAGTTCCGCGAATCAGGGATTCTTCTGGTGGGAAATTGACCTCAGCTATTACATCATCCGCATGATGAGCTGGGTCGGCCTCACCTGGGACATCCGCAAACCCGGCTCGAAGGCCCTGACCTATCGCAACGTGGAAGTCACGCCTCTCCGCAGCATCTAAGTACCAAGTACGAAGAACCAAGTACGAAAAGAAGATTTGCATTGTCTTCTTTTCGTACTTGGTTCTTCGTACTTGGTACTTAGTTCATGGTTGGCCGCGGCGGAGGCGGTGTGGGCGGTTGCGTGGGCGGCGGCGTTGGGACTGTCGGCTCCCGCGGCGGATCGCCCGGATGCGGTGGACCGGGGACCGGCGGCATGATCTCCGGGCCGGGATTGTCGCCCGGTTTCGGCGCGGGCTGGCCCGGCGAGCCGCCGATGGGTGACACGGGACCGGGTTCGATCACTTGCGGATCGAGCAGGCCGGTCTCCTGTTGCGTGACATCAATGTGCTTCCCCATGCTATGCCTCGTCTGAAAAGGTGAAGCAATCCTTTGCGGATGTTCCGATCGGCCTCACGATTGACCGGAGGCAGCACCCGGACGAGGGCGCTGCAAGGAAGAGATGGGTGCAAAGGACATGCCGACCGGCGAGAACGGAAAGGAGTCGCACAATGGCGAAAAAGGCGAAGACCTCCTTGTTGGACAGCCATCGCAAGGCCCAGCGTCATCTGTCGCGTTGCGATCCCACGCTGGCGAACCTGATCGAGCGCGTCGGCCCCTGTACGCTGCAACCGCGAGGAGAGGCCTTTGAGGTGCTGGTACGCGCCATCATCTCGCAGTTGATTTCGACGAAGGCGGCGATCACCATTTCGGCCCGCGTCCTGGCCGCGCTCGCGCCGCACGGCATGAAGCCCGCCGCTCTCACCGCCGTGAGCGAGGACGCGCTGCGCGGCGCCGGCCTGTCGCGCGCCAAGGCGCTGGCGCTGAAGGATCTCGCCGGTCGAGCCGAAAGCGGCGAATTGCCGTTGGCTCGACTTTCCGAAATGACCGACGAGGAAGTGATCGACTGTCTCATCGCGGTGCGCGGCATCGGCCGGTGGACGGCGGAGATGTTCCTTATCTTTTCGCTCGGACGTCTCGATGTGCTGCCGGTGGACGATCTCGGTTTGCGGGCCGGTGTGCAGTCGGTGTACGAATTGCCGGAACTGCCCGTTCGAGCCGCCCTGCGCGAACTGGCCGAACCCTGGCGTCCCTATCGGAGCATCGCGACGTGGTATTTCTGGCGCAGTCGCGGCTCGGTGCCGCAGTCGAAGTGAGGGCGGAAACGGCGCTCAGTGCGAGCGGTCCCAGAAGATGGGCTGAAACTTCTCTTCCTTGTTGCGTTGTTTGTGCAGCGCCCGCGTCAGCGGCAGCATGGCCCGGCAATACTCGCGAAAGGCGCCCGGCAGGTCGCCCTGATTCATCAAGCCCTCGGCCGCCGTGAAATGCTCCTCGTAGGTCTTCCAGTCGGGCGTCCAGTGTTTTTCGTCGGCATGCTGGCGCAGCCCCTTGACGGCTCGCGTCAATCGTTCGAGCAGGGCCGGCTCCACCCGGCAAGCTGCCTGGCGATGGATGCGCGGCGCCGGCAACTCCTCGTCCTCCGTCTGCGAGCGCAGTCGTTCGCGGCGATACTGCAAGAACAGCCCCACCAGCCCGGCCACGATGGCGGCGAAGGCGAGCACGAAGGCGAAGCCCGCCGTGGCCGGCCACCGTTGGATTTCCAGGTAAATGGCCAGTATCGCCAGCAGCGTGCCGAGCAGCAGCCCGGCCGGCCACCACGGCACGCGCCGCCACAATCCGCGACGGCCCGCACGCACGAGTGGAATAGCGCCGTTGGACTCGGCGCTGCCTCCGCCGAGGCGAACGATGACCACGGTGATGTTGTCCGGCCCGCCGCGCATGTTGGCCAGGTCGATAAGGAAGCGGCACGCCTCGGCCGGCGGCAGCACGCTGGCGACCGCGCCGATCTCGGCATCGCTCACCTGTCCGCTCAAGCCGTCGCTGCACAACAGAAAGATGTCGCCGCCCTGCAACGGATGCGGTCCTTCGATATCCACCTGCACCAGCGGCTCCGGGCCGAGACAGCGGTGGATGACGTTACTGGGAATGTCCTGCACCTCGTCGGGATCGATACGTTTGAGGCGCGCGTACTCCCAGACCAGACTGTGATCGTAGCTGAGCTGCTCGATGACGCCGTTGCGGATGCGATAAGCCCGGCTGTCGCCGACGTGGCCGACCCACGCGCCTTCGGGACGGATCAAGAGCGCCGTGGTTGTGGTGCCCATGCCCTCGAATTCGCGGTTCTGCTGGCCGCAGGCGTGAATGCTGGCGTTGGCCTCGATGAATGCTTTTCGCAGCGCCGCCGCCGGACCTTGCGGAACGTGCTTGTGATAGGTGTGGGGGATGAGACCGGCAGCCTGTTCGCTGGCTTTTTCGCCGACGGCGTGCGCACCCATGCCGTCGGCGACGAGGAACAGATGGCCGCGCTGCCGCCATTGCTCGTCGTCGCGGGCGAGCTGGATGGCGTGGCTGTCCTGGTTATGGCTTCGCCGGACGCCCACATCCGTCAGGCTCGCGTGCTCGATTTGGTCGAAGCGTATCACCGCATTCCTCTGGACGCCCATGAAACCCGATTCATTTATGCTACACCGAGGCCGGGAGCTTGCAAGGTGGGCGATCCACTCCATCCCGTCTCTCTATCCTACCACGCGGCCTATCTTTCGGGGTCGAGAATCGTGCGAAACGAAAGCCGCCTTCCCCTTGCCCTTGACAGGAAGGGCGACCATCGGTTATCCGCCGCGACCGAGAACGCCAAGGAACATCAAGGGAGCGGACCCCCGCGCATCCGTGCCGCCCGCATAAGTTAGGGCGCTGGGAGTGGGAGCATGAAGCGAATCGCTATTCTGACGGCACTTCTGACGGTCGCCGCGACGGCCGGCTGCGTCGAACGGCGTTTCGTCGTCACCTCGAATCCGCCCGGCGCGTTGGTGTATCACAACGGCATCTATCTCGGCCTCACGCCGGTGGACGGCTACGTCATCTATTACGGCAAGCAGCATTTCCGGCTCATCAAGGAAGGCTACGAGACGCTGGACGTTGTGCAGAAGTATCCGCCGCCGTGGTACGAATGGCCGGGCATCGACTTCATCACCGAGAATATTGTGCCGTTTAAGGTCCGCGATGTGCGCAGTTTTTGTTACGACATGCGACCGATTCAGGCGGTCAGTCCCGAAGAGGTCCATCAGCGGGCCGAAGAATTGCGGGCGCGCGGACAAACCATCGGCGCGCCTCCGGCGCCGCGCCCCCTGCTTCCGGCACCGGCACCGGCACCGCCACCGCCTCCGTCTACGCTTCCACCTCCTCGAACACTGCCGCCGGGAGCGAGCCTGGGACCGCCAACTCCGGCCGGCCCGCTGCCCGCGCCCGCGCCGCCGCCAGGAGGACCGCCCGCCGGCGTCACCGGACCTTGAAGCTGCCCAAGAGCGGCGTGAATTCCTGGTCCCAGAAATCGCGGCGGTCCCAGAGACAATCGCCGACCAGCACCAGCACGCCGTCCGGCCGATTCACCACGGCCGCCACCTGGAATCGCTCCAGATCCTCGGTGTTGCGCACGCGGAACTTGCTCAGATGGCCGTGCTTGTTGCCGATGTCGGCGTTGCGATCGATCTCGGCGCCGCTTTTGTCCTTGATTGGCTCGAAGGTGGTTTTGGGATAATCCTTCTCTTCGCGTTTGCGCAGATACTCGTGGGCGGAGGCGACCGCCGCCTTGAGGTTCTCCTGCTTGGGCAGCACTAGCACTTGAAAGAGCGCCGACTTGCTGGAATGCTTCCAGCGTCCGGGGTCCGGTTCGTCGCCCTGAAGCACGAGGTCGGCCAGGTCGTCGTAATCTCCGGCGGGCTTCGGCGTCCACAATCCCTTGACGTACGCCAGTTGATACTTCGTCTTCTTCCCTTGCACCGGCACCGTCTCGCGCGGCTTCTCCGTCCATCCCTTGCGGCCGTCGAGCAGGCTGAATTGTTGGCGGAGATCGGCCCATTCCGGGCTGAGCAGTTCCTTGTCCGCCAGGGGCGCCCAGGTGAAGAACCAGTAGGCATAGCCGCGGAACGTCAGCATGTGGCATTCGCCGTTCATCTGCACCTGCTCCGGATCGTCGCCCTGAAACTCCAGCGTCAGCGCCGGCCGCCCGCCGAGTTGGTCCTTGTCGTCCTTCGGTTTCAGCTCCCACGCCAGCCCCTGAAAATACGAGCGCAACTTCCCCAGCGCCTCGTCCATCATCTCGGCGTCGCTGGGCACGCGCGTCTTGTAGTCTTTGAAGTAAAGGCCCATGCAGTTGTTGCGTTCCGGCGAGACCATGCCGAGGTTGACGTGCAGTCGGAGTTCGATGTCCTTGCTGCGCTTCCACGGCTTGCCGGGCAGGGCGAAACGAAAGTTGAAGACGCTGGCGGCGCGGATCGGATCTTCCTCCGCGAGTTCCATCTTCTTGAAGTGGAGCAGCCACAGTCCGCCCCACACGGCGACGCCAAGTCCGAGGACAATCACCGCGAGGAGGGCCAACCGCGGCGCGAGGCGGCGTTTGCCGCCCTTGCCGGCCAGGCGGCGCGCGTGGGGAACCACCATGTCCGGCGTGGAGTTGAAGTTGAGCGCGGCGGGCGCGTTTTGGGCGTTCACCGGCTGGGCGATCGGGACATTGGCAACCGGGGCCGCGGGAGCGGGACGCGGCGGCGCGACCGGCTTCGCGATCGGCGGAGCGCTCGGTCGAGCGGCGGAGGGTTTCCGTGCCGCGCTGGGAGGCGGTACGGCGGGTGTGCTTGCGGCGAACTGAAAGACGGTGCCGCAGCGCGGACAGACCAGGCTCGACACGGCCTTGACGGCTTGCGGGGGAAAAATGTGCGTGCAGGCGGGGTTGGGGCAGGGGAAAATCGGCGGCATGGCTGCTGGCTCGCGAGGGCGGTGGATGTTCCTAAATCCAGTGTAACGGGTATTTCGCGATCGTGCAGCCGGTCCTTTCAAACCGCCGGCGGATACAATACGGCCTTATGCAGAACAATTCCGAAGGACTGGAATTCATCGACCCTCCTCGCACTTCGGCCTGGCTCGACCAGTCGCCGGAACCGCTGGCGAATTGGTTTCGGAATCGTTACGACGAGCCGACGGAGATCCAGCGCGCCGCCTGGTCGCATCTGTCTTCGGGACAGCACTTGTTGCTCAGCGCCCCGACCGGCACCGGCAAAACGCTGGCCGCTTTCCTGCCGTTGCTCGCGCACTTGTTCACCGAACACTATCCGCAGTCCGCAATCCGCAATCCGCAATGTCTCTATGTGTCGCCGCTCAAGGCGCTCAGCAACGACACCCATCGCACGCTGACGGCCCAGGTCGAGGAACTGACGGCGCTGCTGCCCGACACGCGCGCGCCGCGCCTGATGGTGCGCAGCGGAGACTCGACGGCCGCAGAGCGCCGGGAACTGCGGCGCAATCCGCCGGAAATCCTGCTGACCACGCCGGAGAGCGTGGCGGTGCTGCTCAGTCAGCCGATGTCGCGCCAACTGTTCGCCGGCCTGCGCTGGGTCGTGGTCGATGAGGTCCACGCCCTGGCCGCGTGCAAGCGCGGCGCCGACTTCGCGCTGAGTCTGGAACGCCTCTCGGAACTGGCGGAAGGACGGTTACAGCGCATCGGTCTGTCGGCCACGGCGACGCCGCTGTCCGAGGCGGCCCGCTGGTTAGCGGGCCAGCGCTGTGCCATCGCGTGCGCCGGCGATGGGACGCCCTTGCAGCTGAGCCTCGTACCGCTGGAGGAAACCGGACATTTCCTGGCGACGCTGGTCGATCAACTCATGCCGGAGGTGCGCGTCAACCGGGCAACGCTGGTGTTCACGAACACGCGCCGCCTGGCTGAGCAACTGGCATGGGCGCTGCGGCGGAACCTGCCGGAGTTGCAAACGCAAATCGCCGTCCATCATTCCTCGCTGTCGGCCGAGCGCCGCCGCGAGGTAGAAGAGGGGTTCAAGCAGGGGCGATTGCGGGCGGTGGTCAGCAGCACGAGCCTGGAACTGGGCATCGACATCGGCACGGTGGACCTGGCCGTGCTGGTGCATCCGCCCGGCGACGTGATCCGTCTGCTCCAGCGCGTCGGCCGCGCCGGGCACGGACCGGGACGGGTGAAGCGCGGCCTGGTGCTGACGGCGACGGAGGCGGAACTGTTGGAGGCCGCTGTTACCGCCGCTTCCGGCCAGGCCGGCCAGTGCGAACCGCTGCGCATCCCCGCGCATCCACTGGACGTGCTATGCCAGCACATCCTCGGCATGGCCGCCGCCCAGGCGTGTTCGGCCGACACGATGTTCGATCTGGTGCGCCGCGCCGCGCCCTACCGCGATCTGCCCCGCAACGATTTCGACGACTGCCTCGCTTACCTCGGCGTCTTGGCGAGCGGGGGGCGTCAGCCCTCTGTTGAAAGGCAACAGGGGGCTGACGCCCCCCGCTCGCCGATCCCGCCCCGGCTGCGCGGCGATGCCGCGAGCTTCACCATCGTCAACGAACGCACCGCCCGCTTGCTGCGTCGCAATCTCGGCACCATCCTCGCCGAGCCGGCCTGCGAGGTGTACTTGACGGCGGCCCCTCGCGCGGGGGAGCCGGCCGCCGAGGATATCGTCGTCGGTCAGGTCGATCTGCGATTTGCTGAGCGGCTGCGTCCCGGCGATCGCTTTCTGCTCGATGGCCGCTGCCTGCAAGTCCGCTCGGTACGTCCCGAAGAGAGCGTCCTTCGCGTGGAGGAAGTGACGGGGCGGGCGGTCGTGCCGCGCTGGGGCGGCGACGGCTGGCCGCTCTCCACGGAACTGGCTCGCCGTCTCTATCTCCTTCGTATTCAGGCGGCGGAGGCGCTGCGCGAGGGCAACGACGCGCTGGCGCAAATGCTTCGCCGCGACTACGGACTGGACGACCCGGCCGTCCTTAAACTCGCGGCCTTCTTCCAGCGACAAGAATGTGTCAGTGAGATCCCCGACATCGCGAGCTGCCTGGTTGAAGCGATCGTCCACGACGACGGCGCCGACTACTACATTCACACGCCCCTCAATCGCCTCGGCAATGACGCCCTGGCGCGCGTGGCCGTGCATCGGTTGGCGCGGGACCGCGGGCGAACCGCCGCCTCCATCGTGGCCGATCTCGGTTTCGCGCTGCTGGTCCACGGCGACCTTTCCGAGAATGTGGCGGAGGCGCTGCGAATCCTGCTCGCCGCGGCGAACTTCAAGGCGGACCTTGACGCGGCCCTGGAAGGAAGCGTCCTGGTCCGCGAGCGCTTTCAGCGCGTGGCCCAGACGGGGCTTATGCTGCTGAGGCAACCGCTGGGACAGCCGCGCCGCGTCGGCGGACGCGACTGGGGCGCGCGGCGCCTCTTCGATAAAGTTCAGTCCCACGATCGGGATTTCGTGCTGCTGCGCCAGGCGCGGCGCGAGGTCCGCGCCGAGTTGTGCGATGCCGCGGCGGCCGGCGATTTTGTCCGCGAACTGGGGCAGCGGCCGCTGCGCTGCCGTTGGTTGAGCGCGCCATCGCCGTTCGTCGAGGGATGGACGCAGATGGGCGCGGGCGCGGTCCAGAACGTCGAGACGCCGGCCGAAGCCCTCCTGCGCCTACATGCCTCACTGGTTGAGGGAGCGAACGATGCGCGTCCTGAATGATTGGTTACTCACCACCGAGCGGGTCGCCGTGCATCTGCCCAGCCGCACGGCCGTCGTCGCCGATCTGCACCTGGGTTACTCCGAGGCGCGACGACGCGGCGGCGAATCCGTCCCGGACGATGATGTCGAGGAACAACTCGCCGGTTTGGGCCGGGTGATCCGGCAACAGGAGGCGCGTCGTCTCGTCATCGCCGGCGATCTGCTCGAACATCCGAGTTGCCGCGCGGCGCTGTCGGCATTTCAGGAATGGTTGCGAAACGCCGAGGTCGAATTGGCCGGCGTCGTGCCGGGCAATCACGATAACGGATTATCCGAAGGCGAATTGTCTCTGGATTCGCGGCTCGTTTTTCCGAACGGGTTCGACCTGAACGGCTGGCGCGTGGTCCACGGAGATGGGGCCATCCCGGAAGGGTCGGTGATTCACGGCCACGAGCATCCTTACTTGCGCTGGGCGCCGCACAGCCGGGTGATCCGGCCGCGCGTGTTCGGCGGACGGATCGCTCCGGGCGCCATCGAGGGAGCTTGCTATCTGGTCGGGCCGGAGCGCCTGGTTTTGCCGGCTTTTTCGCGGGAGGCGGCTGGGGTCAACGTCCTGTCCGTGCGGCGTTGGCGAGCGTATCGCTGTTGCGTTCTCGCCGGGGACCGCGTTCTCGATCTCGGCGAGGTGTCCGGGCTTGGCCGCCGCTTGGCCGCTGCCGGGCGGCGTTGAGTGCGAATGGACAGAGCCAGCCCGCGGCGAGCAAGGACCGTCCTTGCTCGCCTCGCGGGCTGTGTTGCCTAACCGATTAATAGTACCGCAGTTTCCACCAGTCCCAGCGGGTGGCCGTCTTGCTGTACCACCAGAAACCGTCGTCCCACTCCAGCCGCACCGAGCGCCATCCCAGCGGGATTTTGGGGAACGGATAGATCGGGCCGATGAACGGGAACGAGTTGTACGGATACCGCGACGGATAGCCGACGCGCGAGTAGTTGTTGTAGGGCGCGTAGGTCGGCCAGGCGTAGGGCGGCATGCGCGGCGGGTTAAGGCTGTGCGGGGCCGGGCCAGGCGCCTGGAAGATCGGCGTCGCCTCTGGTGCGGCTCCGGCCGCGGGCGGTGCGGCTCCGGCCGCCGGCGGAGGTGCTGCATTGGCGGCGGGCGGCGGATTGCTCGGCGGCACCGCCGGCAGCACGCCGGGAGCGCCGCCGGCCTGCACCGGCACGATGGCTCCCGCCACGCTCAGTTTCTGATCGACGACCTGGCGAACGCCCGGCACATCCTGCACCAGCCGCACAACCTGATCGCGCTGATCGGCGTCGGCAACCGAACCCGTCAGTTCCGCGACGCCGTCTCGGAAGGAGATTTCCACGTCATAATGGCGCAGCAGCCCGCTTTGCCGCAGCCGCGCGGCGATGTCCTCGGCGGTTTGCTGATTGGTGAGGGGGGCGAGGTTCAACGGCGGCGGCTCGCTCAAGGGCGGCTCCGCCGCTCCTCCCAGCAAGGGCTGCCACAGGGACAATCCCAGCGTGAGGGCCAGAGGAAATCGGATCGGCACGGTCACG
Organism: Gemmataceae bacterium; assembly: GCA_036557825.1. GTDB lineage: Bacteria > Planctomycetota > Planctomycetia > Gemmatales > Gemmataceae > JAJPHU01. The sequence continues at coordinate 26,476 of DATBGU010000034.1, read as the reverse complement.
GCAACATCCTCCTGATGTAGGCACAGTGTGGGCGACAGGAGACTATTCCCGATCCGGGCCGTTCCGTCAAATCGCCGCGCGCATTTCGTCCTCAGTTGTTGATCCCTGGCGGCGCCGCGAACGGAATATCGCTCCCTCCTCGCATCCACGGCAAAGCCGCGCGCCGGCGCAAACATTCTGCCACATCGAGGTTTTTTTCATTCAAGAGGTTAGTTTCGGACACGGCTGGGGTCTCTTCTAGGTGGAACATGGCTCTCGTTTCGGGCGCCCAAGGGGTTTCTGCCCCTCGGAGAGTGGAACGGAAAACCGACGCCCCGCTTGCCCTTGTTCGATGGGTAAACAAATGAGTTGTTATTCATCGGAACACTTGACGATGAGCGGTGTTTCACTTAGGTAAGCAGACCTACCGAGGGCAATTTCTTCGGCCCTCCTTCCGAGGAGACGACTGCTTGCGTCGTCTCTCCCACCCAAGCGCAACGACGCTGTTTTTGGAGGTACGCGCGATGCGGGCGCCCTTTCGTCTCCTTGTTTTCGCGGCGGTCCCTCTCGCCGTTTTCTGCATCTGCGTTGTGTTGTCCGCTGACGGTCGCGGAGTTAGCCGGACGGCCCTTGGAGCCTGGCTGCGCGAAGTCCAGCGCGGCGAGAAACTGAAAGCTTCCGAGTCGAACCTGCTGCGCAGCATCGAGAGGGTGCGCGCCCTTGTCGTCGCCCTGGTGGAAAGCCGTCTTACGCTGCCGGAAGCCGCCGAACGCGTGCGGAGCGAACGCGAAAGTCGCCTTCCTCCCTTCCACATGAAACCCGCCCTCGATCCCGGCGAATCCCTCGACGCCTATTACCTACGCTTCACGGTCGAGCTGGTGGAACGGCACCTGGAGGGGCAGGAGTGCAAGCGCGAAGTCATCCAACGGCTTCAACTCGAACTTCAGAACTGCCTGGCGACACAGTCCGAGTATTCGACGACCGAAGCGGACCCGTACGACGAGCCAACCGAATAAGCCGCGCCCGCGCATCGACCACCTTCCGCGGGGACGACATCCACGCTCAGAGGTTTCACCGCGCCTCACAGAGCGCCTTTGGCCGCGTTCATCCTTTGCGCGACGGAGAGGCGTTCTCCGGGGCCAGATGGCGGCGGAACCACTGCTCCGCCAGGCGGGCGACTTCCTCCAGCGCGCCCGGTTCGGGGAACAGATGCGTCGCGCCGGGGATGACTTTCAGTTCACACGGACACGTCAGGCAGGCCAGCGCTTCCTCGTTGAGGGCGAGAACGGTGCGGTCCTCGCCGCCGACGAGGAGCAAGGTCGGCGCCTGGACGTGCGGCAGGAAGTCCCAGGCGAGATCGGGCCGGCCGCCGCGCGAGACGACGGCGCCGACCAGGCCCGGTTGCTGCGCCGCGGCCACGAGGGCCGCCCCGCCGCCGGTGCTGGCGCCGAAATAGCCCAGCCGCAGCGCGGCGGTGGCCGGCTCGTGCGCCAGCCAGTCGGCGGTGAACTGAAGCCGTTCGGCCAGCAGTTCGATGTCGAAAACTTTCTCGCGATCCTCGGCCTCGTTTTCTTCCAGAAGATCCATCAGCAGCGTCGCCGTGCCGCCCTGTTGCAGCGCCCGCGCCACTTGCTGGTTGCGCGGGCTGAAGCGGCCGCTACCGCTGCCGTGGGCGAACACCACCACGCCGTGCGCCTCGGACGGCACGACGAGGATTCCTTGCAAGCGATGCCGACCCGCCGGCACGCGGACTTCCCGTTCGCTCGAAACACGGTCTGTTTCAAGGCTCATGACTGTCCCTCCCGGAAATGGCTCCCGACCGCCGGATGTGTCTCCGGATCGCTGCGAACCGGATCGCGGTCGTGATAGGGGAGCAGATAGGGCAAATCGCCGACCAACGCCTTCTTATTCTATTCCTTCGTCGCTGCCTTCCGCACGAATTGCTTCTTGTCCGGTGGCTGGTCAAGCGGCGGTGCCGTACCTACTATGGACATAGTTAAGAGCCGGTAGCTCAGTTGGTAGAGCAACGGACTTCATCAATAGGAGTGCCCGGATCGAGAGGTCCGAGGTAGAACCGCTCCATATGCTGGAACACCGTCAAGCGCTCGCCGCTACTTAGGCAACAGTGCGAGCGATAGGTCGGCAATCAGCAGGAAAGACCATGGGAATTACCAAGGAGTACCTAGCAGGGCTTTTTGACGGCGAAGGTTCCGCCAGCTTGATCTTGACTGTCTCGAAACAGGGCCGATCGCTTCGTCCCGAAATCACCATCACCCAGAAAACCATGTGGTATCTGGAGGTCCTTAGCCAGGGATTGAGAGATCTCGGGCTAGGACACAACCTATCCTCGCAGAGGTATCGCGGGGTGGGTCGCATTATGATTTCGGGACTCAAGCGATCCGATCGGTTTATCCAAGTGGTTGGCCCCTACGTAATCCTGAAGAAGAGACAGCTGGACTTGCTGGCCGGTTTTATCCAGAAGCGTCTGGCCTTGCCGGTTTGCACTCCTTACGACAAAGCGGACCTCGATTTGCGGCAGCAAATCCGCGCGTTGCGTAATTCTCAAGGAATCCTCAGAGACTTGACGAGCGGCTCCCCACCGGATCATGCCGGGGGAGATGATAAAGTCCAGACCGCAGCGGCGAACGTCGGCGGGCGAAAGCCCGTGCGGTAGGTTAATCCGTAGGTCCTGGGTTCGAGTCCCAGCCGGCTCACTGAAGACGGAAGAGGACAGGGAACGCCAAGTGCTGACGTATCAAGGGATTTAGGAAAAGGACAATCGGAGTCCTTCAAGTCTCCCTTGGGGTCAGAAGATGCCCCGGAATGCCCCAAAGGGGCAGCAGGGCGAGCAAATTCCAAGCAAATTTTTTCCGCCGTCTCCGTCATCCGTCCATCGGTTCCCGTCGCTTGCAAGGCGCCATTCTCATCCTTTGGGAGCAAGCGCGGGAGCTTCTCGACGGCTCCCGCCAGGTCATGCAAGCGGCGATGGGAGTAACGGGCCGTTATCGTCGGCGATGAATGGCCGGCCAGTTCTTGCAGCGTCCGCAGGTCGATACCGCTCCGCCCGCCCAGCGTCAAATAACTGTGCCGCAAGGCGTGGAAATCGGCGTACAGTGGGCCGTCCGGTCCCTCGACGATGTAGGCGATGCCAGCGGCGTCGAGGTCGATCCGCAGCATTTCGGCGGCGTCCGTATTCCAGTTCCCCGGCCAGATCGGTTGATCGGCCGGCTTGTCCGCCAGATAGGACCGCAGAGCGTCCGCCACGTCGGCGGGCAGCGGTTGGACCTTCCCCTTCTTGTTCTTCGATAAGCGGGCCGGCAGCGTCACCGAAGGCATGTTCGCCGACAGATCGAAGTCTTCCGGCGTCAATCCCGCCAGGGCGCGAACGCGGAAGCCTGTACCGCAGGCAGTCAGGTACAAGGCCCAACGGTCCCGCCCCGCCAGGCCGCGAAACGTCCATGTGCTGTTGCGGGCGGCTTCCATCAGCTGGCGGAGTTCATCGGCGGTCAACTCGCGGCGGTCGTGGCGTCGATCCGTGCTGACGTTGAGCAATGCCATCGTCTCGAATGGGTTCACCGGCCAGCGACGCTCGCGAGCCAACCAGCGACCGAAGGCGCGAAGCGCCCGGACGTGGTGATTGAACGTCTCCGCCGACATACCTAGCGCTGCTTTGTCCGCCAGGGCTTGAACCGTGGAACGCGGAAAGCGTCTCGCCTTTCCCGCTCCGCTCGCGTTCAGTCCATTCCGCCAAACGGCCTTGCTGACAGCAGCGGGCTTCAATCCCAGCAGTTCGGCCGCTTCCGCGAGTCGAAACGATTCTTTACCAAGTGGGAGCGTAACGGCCGGCCGATCCGCACGCTTGGCGGTCAGGAAGTCGGCAGCGCGAACCGCGTCGAGGTCGGAAAGCCAAACGGCCTTGATGCCGTTGAGAACGGCAAGCAGACGAGTCATCGTCAAATCGACATGCTTCGGCGTGCCGCCTTTCCCCTCCATCGCGGTTCGGAAGCCTTTCAAATGATCGGTCAGCGGATTCTTGCGATGTTCCGCGAACGGATCGACCAGCCCTACTCCGGCCAGGTCCGCATCGCCCAGCAGTTTTCGGAGCATCTTCGCCGCAACCGCCTTGTCTCTGGATAACGGCGTTGCCTTGCCGTTGACGGTCCCATACCACTTGCGGGAGTCGATGGTCTCCCTGACCGCTCCCGGCGTGCCTGGCGAGACTTTCTTGCCCTCCAATCGCCAGACGGTTGTTTGTTTCTTGTACAATTCCGACATACTTAGCACCTCTTTTGTACCTCATTGGTTGGAATCCGTACCCTATTGTATCCGCTTCCCAGCGGACGGAGGATGTCAGCAGTGACATAGGAATGTCAGTAGTTCGCGCGGGCGAATTTTTGCCCCCGTGTATGGGTAAAACCGCGCGGGTCATAATTCGATTCGTGAGCCTTCCGACGCATGACGATACCCGACAAAACCCCAAAATCTCCGGGAAATTCGGGGGTTCTGTCGGACACGGTGGAGGGGGTTGTCGGACAGCCGGCCTATCGCCAGGGGGATGCGAGCGGATCAAATTCTCCACATTCATCGACCGTGGGGAAGGCGGCTTGTCCGCTCGGCAGCGGATCGGCCACGGGGCAGGGGAGAGCGATTGACGGGACGGCCGGCGTCGTCGAGGGCATCGGCGCCGGATCGACGGTAGCAGTCGCCCCGGCGAGTTGGAACACGCGCGATGGCCTTCCCCCGCGATCCGGCGTCGAGGTTGACCACTCGCCGAGTCCGGCGCCGGCCAAGGCGTCGAGGGCAAGATCGGCGGCGCCAGCGGTCGGATACTTGCGGGCGTTCGCCCGTTGCAGCTCGCGGGCCGTGACAGTTCCGCCGCGTGCCTGGATAAACTCCGTAAGCCGGCGTGTTTCCCGTTGCTCGCCGCTCTCGCCGAAGGTCTGATAGACCCTCTCCGCTTCGCGGACGAACCATCGCGCGAGCCGGATTCCCGCCTCGATGCTTTCCGAGCGGATCGGCACGCGGTCATCTTGTCCGGCACCGACGCATTCAATGACATGGTGCAACAAAGCGAGACGTGCGGCGTACCCTTCCAGCTTCGCCAGGGCGGCGGCGCGATCGCCCTCCGCTTCGTGTTGCTCGCCCCCGAAGACGTTGTAGAAGTGAATCCATTTGCGGCGCGCTTCGGCGTCGAGGCACAGGGCGACCGGGACGCGCTCGCCCTTACCAGTCGTGGCGAATTCCAGTCGATACAGGCTTCCCAACAGCCGCTCGTATGCGTCGGCCGTCGTTTCGTCGAGGTCATCATCTCGCCATCGTTTCCGCACCTTCGGCGGCAGGCACAACAGCAACCGGGCGACAAGTCCGCTATCGAGGAAATCGCCGCGAACGGCTTTCGCCAGAATGGCGGGCTGGATCGTCCCGGCCACGCTGACGGCGGCTCGGGGAATAAACATGCTCTTTCTCTCCGTTGTCTTTCGGTCGATGGTTACAGGGTTGGCGCGGTGCATCGAAAGCCAGTCGGTCAGGTCCGACCCGCCGCCCTTGCCCTTGTAACGGGCGAACGATCCGAACCAGCCCGCAAGCTCATCGCGGGCCAGTAGCAGGCCGCGCGGATTTTCGTCCAACAGTTCCGCGAGTCTTTCGATGGTCGTGTCATTGCAGACAACGCGCGGCAGGATCGGCTTTTCCGGTTCCGGGCCAGCCGTCGATCCGTCCTTGCCCTTGCGGGCTTTCCACTGTTCGAGACCGGCGAGATATTTGGTGAGTTGGCCCGCATGTTCCGTCCGCAAACGCTGCTGCAATCGATGAAGCGGATCAATCGCCAAGTCGAGGGCCGGCGATTTGAGAGTCCCTGAATCCGCGATAACACACGTCCAAAAAACCGCCGGCTCGCGCCATTTATTCTTGAGGCGGACGGTTCGCGTGTTGCCGATCAGCGATCCGCAAACGGCAATCACCGGCAGGGCGACCATCGCCGGATCGCATCCCAGCGCCGCCGCCCCCTCGCTGACGTATCCAGCGAGGGGGCGCGGCAGGGCATCCACAGGAAAGGGTTCGTAAGACGGGATCGGCGCCGCCGGCCCCGCCTCTGAGTTTCGCCCGCAGGTCATTGGCTCACCGCCTTTCGCGCCGTCTCCCAGCGCTGGCGGTCGGGGCAACCGGCTTGCATCCACGCCGAGATTTCCGTCTCGCGCCAGCGGGGCAAACGGCCGATGTAGACCGGAGCGGGCAGGCTCTCGCCGGCTACCAAGCGACGCACCTGGCGGACGGAGACACGCAGGACTTCGGACAAATCTTTCGCGGTCAACAGGGATTCGGACATTTCGTATCCTTCATTTATCGGTTCGCGGGCCGCGACGTGCGACCGCACCCAAGAAATGACGCGCAAGAGATTGCAAGATTGCATCGGTTCAGTTTCTTGCGCGGCGTCACAAGGGCACGGACGGCGAGAGACAGCGGGAATCAGGGGATGAATGAGGCGGAAACTTTTTGACCAAGAAACTCAGACGGGATCAGTTTCTTGTTTCTTGCGCACGTCGCGCTGGCGTTGACTCATATGCGCAGTGGCCGCGCGAATCACCTTCGGAGTGATTCGTTCCACGCCTCCACGGCGCCCCATTTCTACCAGGTCTTTGTCGGCTCGCAGTCGCGCAGCGAGTTCCGTTTGCGGTTCGCCGGGATGCTGCTCGCGTTCTTTCCGAATGCGTTCATACAGCTGAGCTTTCAGCCGGTTACTATGTTCAAGCCGTGGCCGTCCGCCACGGCGTTTCGGCTTCTTCTTCACGCTTGAATCAGTCGGGGCGGGCGCCGTCCCGCCAATCGCGGCCAGTAGGCTGTCGAGGGCGGCAACGGCTTCCAGGGCGGTTTGCGGCTCACCGGGGAAGGACGGTGTACCGTTCAAGTCGAGGGCCGCTGCCGCGTGCCAGAGCGGTTCAAGCGAAGGGAGCAAATGGCCGTGCGCGTCGCCTTTCAAACGGGCGGCGTAATTCGCATTTGTGAATGGGTAGAATCGTTGCCCCTGCCGCATCGCCTCTACGATCCGGTGCCGGTGCGCCTCGCATTCCGCGCGTAGCGTGTCGAGCGTTGAGGGAAGGACGTTGCGAGGCGTCGCGGCGTCGCGTTTCCTGTCCGCCTCTTCCCGCCGTTGCCGCTCCAACTCTATTTCCTCGTCGGTTGGCATGTAGCCGTGAGGCAGCATGACAAGGTGTATGCTGGGTGACGAATGGGACGAGAGCTTTTCAGCCATGTTGTTGCACTCTAAGAGACAGGGCCGGTGCCGGTCCGGTATGGAGTGCAGACATACTGAACCGGCGCCGCGTTGGAATGACCAGCTGGCCTGCTGGTCAATCACCCTACGGGGTAGTATGCCTCAAAATGCCCCTCCGATGCAAACTCGGTAGGGCGACGGTAACGGATCAAAGCGCCCGACGAAACTCAGGCAGCGCCCGACAAAACCAAGGCGTACCCCGCATATTTCCTGGAGAATTTTGAGTTTCGTCGGTTTTCATCGGTCGTCGTGCAAGGTCCGCAGCGAAGCGGTCACGCCTCGACGCCGTGGCCGCATTTCCGGCATCTGCAAAGTAAGCGATACTCGCGACCGCGGCGAAATGGACTGACTGTCTGGGAACGATGCCCGCATGATCCGCAAGCCATGCGGCGATAGCTCCGCACATCGTCGGCCACGATAGCGGAATCCAGGTGAGCGGGCGCGCCCTCGACAAAGCCGAGCATCCGCCATTCGCGTTCAAGGGCCGATGCCGTGGGAATCGGTGTGATTGTCTGATTCATCGAAGATACTCCTCAGAAGGGCCGGCGCGCCGTGTTGATTGACGCGCCGGCCGTGGGATTGAAGTCACTCTGCTACAACGGGGGCGGCGTCGATCCAGGCCAGCACGGCTTTCCATTGGCCGATGAAGTCCCGCACGTCGCCGGCGGTGAATTGCTCATCGCACTCGACGCAATTGAACGTGTCCACGTCGTCGAGGTCGAGGCGGACATTGCCATCAGTGTTGCCGCACCTGATGCAAGGCAGCGACGGAAAGCCGCGCCGCACGGGCTTCTTGTTCGTCATGGGAATAGTTGCGGTTGTCATGTGGATCATTCTCCGAAGGGCCGACGCTGGGCGACGCGCCGGCCGGTTGGCGCGAGAATCAAGGATCATCGAATTCGATGGGTTCGCAGGCGGGTTGCAGCTTCGGCGTCGGCACGGACAGTTTGCCAGTCCGGATGAGGGCGAGAATCGCCTCCTGATGCTTGCAATGGCCATGATGCAAGCCGCCCTTGCAATCACAAGTGGACAACCGCCGGGCCGGATCGTAGTGAACGTGGTACGTCTCGTTTTCTGGCAACGGCTTCCGCACCTCAAAGCCGATGCCGTAGTCGGCATCGATGATGCGAAGCCAGTAGGCGAAGGTGTCATTGCCGATGGTCATTTCGAGCAACTTCGGATTGCCGTCCCCGTTGTACAGGTGGACCTTGCGTTCGGGCTTGACGCGCTTGCGGGACTTCGATGCAGTAATCATTGCATTTCCTCTCTGTCAGGAAGTGCCACGGGCCGGGCGTCTTGCACACGCGCCGGCCCAACTTCGTTTCCGGGCGAACCGTTCACCCGGTTTGCTCTTCTCTTCGTCTCGTACTGTTGTCCTTGCTCCCCTCACGCGATTCCTCTCTGGCTCACGCGATTCGTTTCAGACTGGCTCTTGCGAGGGTCGTCTTCCGAGGGGTCGTTTGCCGCGTTGTCAAAGAGCAGTTGTCTCATTCACCGGACAACGGTATAATAGGCGTGTACGCCTACAGTTTCAAGGCTAATACGCCTATTTTGTTGAGCAACTTGTTGCTCATAGAAAGAACGAGTCATGAGCGCGAAATGGTTTGCGGGCCGGCTTCGGGAATTGCGACTTGCGGCCGGTTTGAGTCAGCGGGAATTAGCGGAGCGGGCCGGAATCGACAAGGACAGCTTGTCACGCTTGGAGCGTGATCGATGGCAGCCGACATGGGAAACTGTGCTGGCTCTGGCATCAGCTCTTGGCGTGGAGGTTGGCGCGTTCACCGTGGCACCGAAGGATACGCCGTCGCCTGAGCGGGGCCGCCCTCGCAAGGCGTCCGCGCCCGAGGTCAAGCCGACGAAGGGCAAACCGGAGATTAAGCGACGGAAGAAAGCATGATCGGCCGTGCCCGACAGAACCTCCGACCCGTCCGACGAAACCTCTGGTAAGGCCGCGGATTTCTGTGGTTTCCGGGGGTTTCGTCGGTTTTCGTCGGGCGTCGGACAAGGATCGCTCTTCACCGACCCGGACGCACCGGCGGTTTATCAGTTGCCGTCTTGATGAAACGGCAATCGCGTAAGCGAAATCCAGCAAGGACGCCATTAAAATAGTCCGCCTCAACAATGCCGGACAGGACAATTCGCTGACCCGGCTTGCATTCCGACGGTGCAAAAGGGTTCGAGAAATCAACAGTGACCGGCCATGAAGGATCAAAGGCGAACCGCAGAAATTTCTTTCGGCTGTTGAGGTTGTCATCGAGGTATTCGGAGAAAATGCCCTCGATCTCTAGGCGGCTGCGCGCGTGCGCGTCAAAGAATTCGGCCGGCGATTTGTTCCACGCGGCTTGCAATTCTTTTGCTGTCAACCTGGGGGCCGGCTTCTCTTTCGGCGCGGGCGGGGCGCTGGGGGCCGTTGCCGCCGCCGTTTTGGCCGGCGCCGGCAACGGCCGCGGCGGCTCTTTCCGCTCGGACGCGGGCGGCGCGGGCGATCCATGAACGACGGCAACACCCTCTCTCTTCTCGTCGTCATGGCGCGGCATCCGGACAATCCAGAGCAGCGCGGCGCCGGCCGCAAAAACGAAGAGGAAGAGCAAGGCACCGCATCCGACGATCCACGGCCAGAGCACTGGCCGGCGTTTCGGTCGCGGCCGATCATCGGCGGAGAAGTCGAAAGGCTCCGTCGGCGCCGCGGCTGGCCGGGGGATGCTGGCGGCCGGCAAGCGCTGCGTCGGCGCGTCGCCATCGACGCCAGCCAGGGCAAGCACGGTCTTCCCGCCGACGGTCTTCGCCAAGAGCGTCGCGCGACACTTTTGGCACCGCACCTGTTTCCCGGTAATGTCGGCCGGAACCGAGTAGGACCATCCGCAATTCGGGCAGCGACATTTGAGCATGAGCAGCTTTGCACATTTTTGAGGTTCTGCCCATTTATTCGGGCGCCTGCACATAACGGGCAACGGAGGCGATTGGGCAGGTTTCAGCGCTGACGGTACCACCAAGAAAGTCCACTGGCAACAAGCAAGAGGGAAGGTTGCGAAAAAGTAATGAATCGGGGAAGCCGGTGTTCCCCGAGAAAAAAAAACCTCGCTCCACCAACTTCGCCGGTCGCCCGGAAAACCTACACAATAATTCGACGGGCTTCACATTCTTTCGGACCTAAGAGGTTAAAAATGTGCAAAGCCAGCATGACCTTTTCCCTTTCTGATCTCAGCATATTACGCCGATCCGCCAACCCTGTTGTATACTGCAGCCACTCGAGTTTTTCCCACTCACTGCCCGTGGCGCGAGCCTCTGCCACTCCTCAGGCGTCTGCCTCACCTCGCCATTACAGGAAACCGACGAACGACCACAGCAAGGCCCTTCACGCGGACTTGTCCCGTCCGTCAGTGCGTCAGGGCGCGCCACGTCTTGTCCCAGTTCCAGGGTTCGACTCCGTCCGGAGGCACAGCCCCGACATAGGCCGGCAGCGAACGGTCGGGCTGGTTCCTCGTCTGCGCGACCGCCCAGGCGGCCATCCAGGTATTGGCCGGGCTGGCTGCTTGCCCCACCGCCGATGCGATGCGCGAGGACGGGACGCCGACTCCGCCGGCGCCGCTCCAGGCCAGCGGGGAATCCTTCGGCGGACGCAGGAAGTCCGGGTCGCCAGGCTTGTACGAGAGAACCGCGTTCGGTGGCATTGGTTGATCGGTTGGACTGAGAGGAATCCAGCGCTCCCGTTCTCGATCGGCCCTCTTCAGATCGATTTCACGGCAATTGCAGCTGAAACGCCACTGGGGGCTTTTCAGCAGCGCCGACAGATCGCACGGGCTTATGTCGTTCCAGGTGCCCCTGCGGTGGTTGCTGAAGACCATGTCGGCGGGAGAGTGGGTCTTGAACACCAGGTTGTTCTGAACGCGAATGTTCTTGCATTTCAGGAAGTCCCTCCCCTTTGAGTGGTCGTCCAAGATCCGCAGCGCCGTTTCGCACCGCAACATGGTGTTGTTGGCAACCAGAATGTCCGCCGACCCTTCCAGGAGGTCAAGCAGGTAGATGAAGCCGTATCTCGACTCCAGGATGCGGTTGCCCACGACATGGACCTTGTGGACCGCGCCGCACAGGGTCACCGGTCCATCGCAACCAACCAGGGTGTTATTACGTATTACCACGTGTCCGCAGGGCCGAGGGCGATCGAAGTTCTCACGGTCTCTCCCCTCAATGAGTACCCCATCATGCCCTCGCATGGTGCAGTTCTGGATCACAATGGGGGCGTCTTTGTCCGATAGCAGCACATCGTAGAGATTCACACAGGTATGGCCGCCCGCCGTCATGTCCAGCCGGTCCAGGACCACGCCGGGGCAGGCCCCGTCAATAAAGACCTGGGCATCCTTGTCCGGGGTGCCGGCGAAGCGGAAGCCGCGCAGGGTGAAGCCCGGCACGCCCCGTATCTGGATGGCCTCGCTCTTGTCAGCCAGCCTGCGGATTGCCGCGTTGCCAGCTGCCTCAAGGATGACCCCGCGATGCTGCTCGGGACGGTTGACCTGGAGGAACTCCTCGTAGACGGCGTCATCCAGCACCCGGATGGTCATCTCCGGCTCGACCTTGTCCAGCGCTTCCGTGATCGTCCGGAAATGCCCGCCGGCTGCCGGATCCTTGGAGACGGTGAGCAGCCGGCGGCACTGAATGTCCCAGGTCTTCTGCCAGTCCCAGGGCTGCACGCCCTCCGGCGGAACGGCCCCGACATAGGCCGGCAGCGAGATGTCGTTCACGCCGGCGCCGCCCTTGGCCAGCGGGGAATCCTTCGGCGGACGCAGGAAGTCCGGATCGCCCGGCTTGCGCGATAGGATCTTGATCGGGGTCACCAGGTGGTCGTCGGGACAGCGGGGCAGCCAACCCGGTAATCGAATAGCGACCTTCATCGGGTCGATTTCACGCCAGTTGTGGCTGAAGCGCCACTCTGGACACTTCAGCAGGACATCCACGTCGCCTGGCCTGATCTGTTGGATCTGTTGAGCGTCCCCTCTCGTGTGGTCCAAGACAACCATGTCGGCTTCGGAGGGGGGTTCGAGAACCAGGTTGTTCTGGAAGCGGACGTTCTTGCACTTCAGGAACTCCTTTCCCTTGCCATGCTCGTGCCAGACGCGGAGTGCCGCATCATTGCGAAATAACGTATTGTTGGCAACCAGAATGTCCGCCGCACCCGGCAGGAAGTCCTCAAACTCGATGGCCGCCCACTGCGAGTCCCGGATGCGGTTGCCAAGGACATGGGCACTGTAGCTCGCACCCGCCAGTACCACCGCTGAATTGCAGTTCTCCATGGTGTTATTTCGGATCACCACATAACCGGTTGGCAAGGGGTGGTTTATGTTATCGTTATCAAGGTAACGCCCACCGACCACAACGGCATGGCGGGAGTCCCGCATCACGCAGTTCTGAATCACGATTGGTGCGTCCTTGACCGGAAGCGGCACGTCGCGCAGATTCACACACTTGCCAAACTCGCTGGTAGCCATCATGTCAAGGTTGTCCAGGATCACTCCGGGGCAGGAGCCCGAGATGTGGATCTGGCCATGATCCCCAGGGGAACTCGTGAAGCGGAAGCCGCGCAGGGTGACGCCCGGCACGCCTCGTATCCAGACGACGTCGGTTTTGCCCGACGGCCTGCGGATTGTCGCTTTTCCCGTTGCCTCCAGGACGACCCCGCGATGCTGCTCGGGACGGTTGATCAGCAAGCGCTCCTCATAGACGGCGTCATCCAGCACCCGGATGGTCATCTCCGGCTCCACCTCGTCCAGCGCTTCCTTGATCGTGCGGTAACGCCCGCCGTCTTCCGGCTTCTGCGACACGGTCAGCACGCGCGGATCCGGGGGGAGGTTAGGTGAAGGCGAGACCGGTTTCGGCGGCAACAGGGCGGCAATGGTCGCCAGACCTGCCGCGACTCCCACCAGCCCCAGCAGCACCGCCGCCACCACCAAACGCTTCCGCTTGCGCGCCGCCTGGCCGCCGGGCCCTGCTTGCGCTGCGGCGGGCGGCACAGCCCCCGGCCTCTCGGGCGGCGCCGGTGGCGTCAGGCGAGACTGCTGCATCTGGGCCAGATGCTGACCCAGCAACTCGGCGACCTCCGCCGCCGACTGAAACCGCTCCCCAGGCGCCTTGGCCAGCAGCTTGTTGACGACCGCCTCCAACCAATCAGGGATGTCGGGGTTGCACTCGCGAATGGGTCGCGGCGTCTCCTCGCATACGCGCTTGAGCACCGCCACCGTGCTGCCCGCCGCAAACGCCGCCCGGCCGGTGCAGAGCGTGTACAGCACGCTGCCCAGGCTGAACAAGTCACTCCGCTGGTCCAGTTCCCGATCGCCTGCCGCCTGCTCCGGCGACATGTACAGCGGCGTGCCGGCGATCACGCCGCTCTGAGACAGGCTGGCGTCGTCGGCCGCCCGGGCCAGGCCGAAGTCGGTGATCTTGACGCGCTCGACGCCGTTCTCCAGCAGGATGTTGGCCGGCTTGATGTCCCGATGGATCAGCCCTTGCCGGTGCGCGGACGCCAGCCCCTCGGCGGCCTGCATGCCGATGCGCAAGATCTCCTTGACCGCCAGCGCCCCGCGCGCCGTGATCCGATTCGCCAGGGTGACCCCGGCGATGAATTCCATCACCAGGTAGGGGGTCGAGCCGCTCTCCTCGCTGACCGCGTGGATGCTGACCACGTGCTCGTCGCGGACGGCGGCGGCGGCGCGGGCCTCGCGGAAGAAGCGCTGGCGCGCCGTGCCGCTGGTGGCGAGGGGGGCGGCGAGCACCTTGATGGCGACGATGCGCTGCAGCCGGGTGTCGCGGGCCTTGAAGACGACGCCCATGCCGCCCCGGCCGATCACCTCCAGCACCTCGTAGTGGTCCAGCCGTCCCAGCGAGCCCGCCGCGCCGCCCGGGGCCAGGAAGGCGAACAACTCGTCCGCCAACGGTCCCGGGATGGCCGAAAGCGGATCGTTCGTGGCACCCGTCTCGGCGCTGGCCGGCAGGTCGGTGGTGCGGTTCGGGTCGGCTCCCCCCTCGGCCTGGCGTTCCAGGGCCGGCCTGTCGAGAAAGCTGTCGGGATCGGCGTGGGAGCGGAGCAGGGCCTCAACCCGTTCACGCAAGGCCGTGTCGCCGGCACAGGCGGCGTCCAGGTAGGCGGCGCGCTCGGCGGGGGTCGCCTGCTCCAGGGCGGTCAGGAAGATGGTTTCCTCGGTCATGGCGGACTCGGGATGAGAGGACTGTTTCGCAGGACGATCGACTACCGATCGGACCCGAGAGGCTCTCCACCCGCCGGCGTGCAGGCGGCCCACCACGTGGTCCCCGGCATGCTCGCGGACAGGAGTCGCACACTGCCGTCGGCCAGGACCACCTGCATCCCTCCCGTGTGGCCGGTGGAGGCGCGACGCATCGCAGTTGCCGCGCGCGGGCCTCACCTGGAAGAGCGACAGCGGGCCAACGGGGGTGCCGTTCGTGGTCGGTACGGCGAAGTAGGGAAGTAGTGATGCCCGAGGACACTGTTAAGATATGCCAAGCGCCCGCTCCGGGGTAGCCACCAGTCCCACAAGGCAGGAGGAGGGCGTGGGCGGGCGAGGGCGGGCGGGCGATCATCCGGGACTCCAACGCCGCCCGCGCCCCTCCGGGGACCGACGCGCAGTGCTGGACGCGGTAACTTTCCCTCGTGAGGGCCACGATCTTCTTGAAGCGGAACGTCTGGTCCCGCAGATCGACCTCGATGCTGCTCAGGGGCAGGCGGTTCGTCAAGAGCAGACCGGCCCCCGTGGCAACGCCGAGGGCGAAGAAGAACGGGGGAACACCAACCCACTCGAGGAAGCGTCTCACGTTGTTCTCGGCCCCGACCGATCTCCGAGAAACGCCCCTCCCAGGGGCCCTCCCCCCTGAGAGGGTCCGAGGAAGGATGCGGGCTAAGGCAGCCCGATGTTGCCGCCCAGGTCGGTGAACCCGCCCACGATATTGTCGGGGGTGTTCCCACTGAACGTGCTGGTGCCGACGTTCACCGTGCCGGCGTTGTTGAAGATGGCGCCGCCGTCGATGGAGGCGGTGTTGTCCAACAGGGAGCTGCCGGTGACCGTCAGCGTGCTGCCGAAGTCGGCAAAGAGGGCGCCGCCGTGGGCAGCGGTGTTGTCGGATAAGGTGCTGTTGCTGACCGTCGCCGTGCCCCCTCCTGTGTTATCGATGGCGCCGCCGTCGCCACCGGCCGAGTTGCTGGACAGGGTGCAGTTGATGACCGTCAGCGTACTGAAGTTGGCGATGCCGCCGCCGTTGCCGGAGGCCTTGTTGCCGGAGACGATGCTGTCGGTGAGCGTCAGGGTGGCGAAGTTGAGGATGCCGCCGCCGATGTTGTGGGAGGCCTTGTTGCCGGAGACGGTGCTGTCGGTGAGCGTCAGCGTGCCGCCGTTGACGATGCCGCCGCCGCCGAAGTTGCCCGCGGAGTTACCGGAGACGGTGCTGTCGGTGAACGTCAGGGTGCCGCTGTTGTTGATGCCGCCGGCGAAGTTGCCGGCGGAGTTACCGGAGACGGTGCTGTCGGTGAGCGTCAGCGTGCCGCCGTTGAAGAGGCCGCCATCGTCGTAGCCGGTGTTGCTGGAGACAGAGCTGTCGGTAAGTGTCGCCGTGCCGAAGTTGGCGATGCCGCCGACGTTGCCGGAGGCCGAGTTGCCGGAGACGGTGCTGTCGATGAGCGCCAGCGTGCCGCCGAAGCTGACGATGCCGGCGCCGAAGCCGCCGACGGAGTTGCCGGAGACGGTGCTGTCGGTGAGCGTCAGCGTGCCATCGCTGTCGATGCCGCCGACGTTGCCGGAGGCCGAGTTGCCGGAGACAGTGCTGTGGGTGAGCGTCAGCGTGCCGCGGTTGACGATGCCGGCGTCGTTACCGGCGGCCTTGTTGCCGGAGACGGTGCTGTCGGTGAGCGTCAGCGTGCCGTAAAGGTTGACGATGCCGCCGCCGTAGTTGTCGGCTGAGTTGCCAGAGACGGTACTGTCGGTGAGCGTCAGCGTGCCGCCGAGGTTGAGGATGCCGCCGATGGCTTTGCCGGCGGAATTGCCGGAGACGGTGCTGTCGGTCAGCGTCATCGCGCCGAAGTTGACGATGCCGGCGTCGTTGCCGGAGGCCGTGTTGCCGGAGACGGTGCTGTCGGTGAGCGTCATCGCGCCGAAGTTGACGATGCCGCCGCCATAGATGCCGGCGGAGTTGCCGGAGACGGTGCTAGCGGTAAGCGTCAGCGCGCCCAGGTTGAGGATGCCGCCTCCAATGCCGTCATCGCCGACGGAGCCGCTGGGGTTGTCGGCCACGCCGTTGCCGTCGATGAGGTTCAGGTTCATCAGGCTGACATGGGCGCCAGGGGAAATCTCGAACACCCGCGAGATGCCGTCACCGCTGATGGTCGGCGTGTTGGCGGGCACACTCTTGATGGTCACGTCCTGGCTCAAGAGTAGCTCGCCATGGGTCAGCACGATGGGGCTCTTGACGGCGGCGGTCAGCAGAATGGTGTCGCCGCTCTGGGCGTGGGCCACGTCGTAGCGGAGCGTGCCCGGCTGGTTGATGTCGTCGGCGCTGCTCGTGACCGTTAATGTCGAGGGGACGCAGCGGTCCTCCAGGGCCTCCAAGAACGGCCGGAAGCCGCGCCGGGGCTGCGGCCGCCCGGCCCGGGTGGGCCGCGCCGCGCCGTGGCGGCGGTGGAACAGGGTGCGAAGCATGATGGCTCCTCCCAGGCACCCAACCCCAAGGTCCGCCGCGGGCCAACGCGACCCGCGGGTGTGGGCAGGCCGGCGCCTGGACCGGCCTGACCCCTCGGCGAGGACTGCGGTGCGGAAGAACGACCTGTTCGGCGGCCATTCTCCCGTCCCGCACCTCCGTGTCAAGCAAATGCTAATACATTCTCACCGACCTCCACGCAGCAGGCAGCTGGGGAGATGCAGGGCATGCGCCGCGGGCCCCCTGCAGCCGCTGCTGAGCAAGCACACTCTCGATGAGCACGCCCGTGCGATCAGTGCGCCGCCGCGTCGTTCGCCACGGTGGTGCCCGCGCGGCGCAGCGCCGGGGGCACGTCCTCCAGGGCCGCCGACGGCAGGTCGTAGGAGTCAGCCAGCAACTGGGGGTCGTCGGGGGCCACCTCAGGGTAGCGCAGGCCCGGTAGCACCTGGACGGCGAACACCTCCTGCACGCCGTCCTCGAAGCGCAGGAACGCCACCGGCCGGCCGGTGGTGATGTCCACCACCCACACGCCGCAGTTGCGCTCCGCCAGAGCCCGCTCGGCGATCGGGATGCCGCTGAAGACGGCGCTCTCGCGCACCTGCGACAGGCCGACGAACGCCAGGTTGCCGACGAAGTCCAGGCCGCGCGTGAAACCGGGCAGTTCGGCGACACACTGGTAACGACCGGCCGGGGGGTCCACGATGCCGAGGCCGCCCTTGCCCGATTCCAGCACCCACAGTTTGCCCGCGTGCAGGCGCGGCGAGTGCGGCATCGACAGGCCGCCTACGATCACCGTGCCGTCGGGCACGTCCAGCAGGACACCGCCGTCCCTCTTGTGCGCCCGCCAGCCCTGGGGGGTGTCGATGGCGGCCAGGGCGGTGACGTAGCCCTGGGGGGTTGTCCCGCCCCGCTCCCCAGGAGCCAGTCCCAGGCCGTTGAGGTGGCAGCGGTCCTCCGGCGCCAGGGCGGTGACGAATGGCGGGCGCCAGCGCGGGACGAAACTGTGGACGCCATCGAGCGTACACAGACAGGAGAAGCGCGTGTTGACGAACCAAAGTTCGTCACCGGCCCAGGCCATCTCGTGGATGTCGATGTCGCCGGTGGCGTGGGCGGCGCGCGGCAGGTAGCAGGCGTCGTGACGGCCGGGCGGTTCCAGGCGCCGGCACACCGGCGGCATGTTGCGGAACAGGCGGAGTTCCTGGGCGGTGCCCAGTGCCAGGCGGGTGCGGTCGGCAGCCAGGCCCATCGGCCGTTTGAAGTCGCGGAAGTGGGTGTTGACGGCGGCGGTCCCGTCGGATCGCAGGACGACCAGCTTGCCGGCCTGGTAGGTGCTGACCAGGATGGAGATGCCGAGCTGCTCCAGCAGGGCCGGGAAGTTCGAGGTGTGCTTGCTCCGCAGCGGCTGCAGCGGGGGGGCCCGCGGTTCAAGTGCCGTTTCAGGAGCCATGAGCGATTCCTCCGCCGATGCTTGCGGCGGTGGTGGGACGGTGGTCCCGTTCCAGCCGCGGGCACGGTTGAGACGCGCCGTGATCGATGCTCTCTGTGAGACGGGATGTGCTTCACCCTCTACAATGCGAAATCGGATCGTCCATTCCCTCACTCATTTTCTCTTTTTTTTTCTTCGAGGCCCGGAGACCGCGGCGTCGCGGTTGATCTCCTGGTGCAGCCAGGCCCGGGCATAGGTCCACCAGCGATCGGCGGTGGCAGCGGAGATGCCCAGCGTCCGGGCGGCCTGGTCGATCGTGCAGCCGGCGAAAAAACGCAGCTTGACCAGCTCCGCCTTCGCGCGGTCCTTCGCGGCGAATTTGGTCAGCGCCTCGTCGATGGCCAGCAGGTTGTCGTCGTCCGTCTCGGTCGCGGCGAGGTCCACGTCTTTGAGGGGTTGGCGCTGCCGGCCGCCGCCGCGTTTGCGGCTGCGTTTGCGCCGCGCGTTCTCGACGAGGATGCGCTGCATGGCCTCGGCCGCCGCGGCGAAGAAGTGGCCTCGGTCGTCCCACCGCCTTGCCGCGTCAGGACCGACCAGGCGCAGATAGGCCTCGTGGACCAGCTCGGTGGGCTGAAGCGTCAGGCCGGGCGACTCGTGGGCCAGCTTCTGCGCGGCCAGCCGGCGCAGCTCGTCGTAGACCAGGGGCAATAACTGACCGGCGGCGTGCGGATCTCCCTGCTCGATGGCGCTCAGGAGCTGGCTGACGTCGTTCATCTTCACAGCATCGAAGATATGCGTCCTGGGCAAAAATGGGGTTTGGGGGTGAGAGTTAGCGAGTCTCCCCACCTCTTTAGTAGGAACATCCTCCCATTTTGTTAAGTAAAGTAAGAATGTCCTCATTCGCTGTCAAGAAAAAAATGGGAAAATTCTCATGACCGCATTCCCCGATGTAAAGACCAGGCGACTGCTGTTTACAACCGTTGAACGCAGGAGGCGGATAATAGCAAGCGAAACAACCCCAGAACTACTCATGCAACCTCCGGATGTGCTTGGGCACGGCAGTTGCAAACCAAACAAAGTCAAACAAAGGTGGGTATCGAGGGATTGCTCCAACCTTATCCCCCCACGATAAAGTTGACCCAGCACTCCGCCCGAAAGCACCATTTACACCACGAACGCTGCGCAGACCCGGCGGAGGGATCATGCGCAAACGCTTACGCCGACCGCCGCTGACCGTCAAGCAGATTCTGGCTTGGGAGTTGACGCCGAGGGAGATGCCGCGGCCATTCTCGCACGGTCAAGCGGAAGGACAGGCCGGCCACGCTGGATCGGCAAGCGCGCCCATTTGTTACCGCCAGGCTTTGAACGAGCGGCAAGGGGGCTATCGGTGCTTGGCAGGAAGGACTGGAATCACCTCAGTATAGTATCCGACAAAGTGAGCCGCGACGCAAACGCGGTAGGACGGCGCACGACGAAACCCCCGGATAGGCCGCGTATCTCTGCGGTTTCCGGGGGTTTCGTCAGGTTTTGTCGGGCGTCGGACAGACCCCAAGGACTAGGAAGAGGAAAGGATTCACTCTGTCGGCTTGCCAGCATTGACCAGCGCCAGGATAGCCTTGCGGATCGGTTCAGACAGCGACGGCCACGCCTCGACGATTCGGAGCAAATCCGGGGAACGATTAAGGGTTGCAAGCAAATCTCCGGCAAACCGAGAATCGGTCGCATCGGAAGCGCAAGGAATTTCTTGCTTTGCGTCGCACTCTGTACGGAAGGTTAATCCGTAGGTCCTGGGTTCGAGTCCCAGCCGGCTCACTTTCTTTCCAATCCTTCCGATCCGCCGATCCTCCGAGAAGAAGGAGCGCTCGCTTTCTCCGCTTCCTCCACGCTAATCAAACCGTCGCCGTCGGTGTCGAGGCGGCGGAATTGTTCGTCGCTGAAAAGGAACTCGCGGCGCGAAACGTCGCCGTCGCGGTTGCGGTCCATCTTGCGGAACCAGGCGGGGCCACGCGCCGAGGACGCCTCCTCGCGATAACCGCTGAGGTAACGCTGGATGAAAAGCGCCTCCTGATTGTTCTCGGCACTCGCCGGGCCGCGGCGCAGCGTCAACCGATAGATGTGCGGCAGGTCTTCCGGACGCAGATGGCCCTTGCCCTGGCGATCCAGTTGACGCAGCAACTTCGGAGCTTGCCGCATCTCGCGCACACTGAGCCGGCCGTCGCCGTCGGCGTCCAGCAGCGAGAACAGGCCGCGACTCTGATCGCGCAGCACCAGCGTCGCGCAGGCTGCCTCCGCCCGTTTGCGCAGGTCTTGCGCCTTGTCCAGGTAGGCGAGGAACTCTTTCTCCGTTACTTTACCGTCGTTGTCGCGGTCCATGGCCTTGAAGATGCCACCGAAGAAGCGGCCTTTCTTGGCTTCCGCCGCGTCGAGGACGCCGTTGCCGTCCGTATCCGCCGCCTTGAACTGAGCGATGAGCTGCGGCCGCACGAAATCCATGAGACGGTCGGAGTTGTTCTCCTCGTCGCGGCGATGCAGTTGCACCCGCGTCGCGCCGAGGTCGAGCAACAACAGTCCGTCGCGCGTTTTCACCTTGTCGGCAAGGGCGGGCATCCGGCCGTCCACGGTCGTGAGTTCGACGGGCGTTTTCGCCTTGTCGTTGGCGCCGAAATGCACGGTCACACACAGGTCCGGCGCGCGCTTGACGAAACCGTTCAATTCATTCGCGTCCAGCAGGCCGTCCTTGTCGGCGTCGAGGTTTGCGAACGTCGCTTCGTCCAGTCCCAGCGCTTTGCGGTCGAGCTTCGATTCCTTTTTGCCGTTGCCGTAGCGCTGCTGCATGTGCCGCGCCAACTCGGTCGGCGGGCGGCCGGCGGTCGGGATCGGCACGAGGATCGTGCCGCCGGTCGAGCTGGGCTTGGCGCGACCGGCCATCATCGCCATCGCCGAGGGCGGCTTGGCGTCCGGCACCATCTCCGCCGCGGTGACGATCTCGTCCTCGTTCTCGTCCAGGCGCAAGAGCGTGTCCGGCGCCGCCGCCAACTCTTCCGCGCTCAGTTTGCCGTCCTTGTCGGCGTCGAGCCGGGAGAAAATGGCCTTACTCACGGCCGCGACTTCCGGATCGGGGGGCGCGCCGCCGAGGTAGGCGAGCTGCGCGCGGGCGGCGGAGTCGTTGGGATTAAGCTGGAACTGGAACAGTTCAAAGCCGTTCTTGCGGTAGTAGGCCGACAACTCGGCCGGCGTCACCTTGCCGTCCTTGTCGGCATCGAGAGTCTCCCGCTTGGGCGCGGCCGTGGCGCCGATGAGCGCGGCGAAGCCGCCGCCGAGCAATTGATTCGGGGCCGGCACGCGCTCGACCTCCTCCTTGTTCAGCACCCCGTCGCCGTCGAGGTCGAGATGGGCGAACAGGTGCTTCATGAAGTCGTCGCGCGCGGCTTGCAGCGGCCGGCCGTCGATCCGCACCTGCACGCGGACCAGCACCGGCCGCGCTTCGGCCAGGAAGACAAAGTCCTGAGTGTCGCCTTTCACGGCGGGTGGCGGCTCGGCGGCGATCAGCCAGGCGGTAAGTCCCAGTGCCAGGGCGTTCATGCGAGCACCTCCACGATGGGCCGAGCGGTCGGCTCGACGATGCGGATGGGCCGGCCGACGTTGGATCTGTTTTGCTTCTTGATGTCAATGCCCAGCGCCGCGGCGATGGTGGCCAGCAAGTCCTCGGTGCCGACCGGCCGTTCCGTAACCTCCATACCGTCGGCGCTGGTCTTGCCGACGCCCTGCCCGCCCTTGATGCCGCCGCCGGCCAGCACCGTCGTCCACGAGTTGGCCCAGTGATCGCGGCCGCGACTGTTGTTGATCTTCGGCGTGCGGCCGAACTCGCCCATCCACACGATCAGCGTTGTCTCCAACATGCCGCGCTGCTTCAGGTCGCCCATCAGCGTGGACCAGGCCGCATCGAGCGTCGCGCTGAGCTGGCGCACGCCGTCGAAGTTGTTGATGTGCGTGTCCCAGCCGAGCGTCAGGTTGGCGACGGTGGCCAACGATACCTCAACGAACGGCACGCCGGCCTCGATCAGCCGGCGAGCCAGCAGACAGCCCTGGCCGAACAGATTACGGCCGTACTGATCGCGCAGCTTCTTCGGCTCCTCATCGAGATCGAACGCTTTGGTGGCGCGCGAGCGCATCATTGTGATGGCTCGGAGGTAGGCGCTGCGCTGGCTCTCGGAGGGAATAGCAGAGCGATCGTGGAGGAAATCGTCCTGCATCTCGCGGAGCAGGTCGATGCGCGCGGCCGCGCGTTCCGTGCCGACGCCATCGGGCAGGGCGAGGTTGCGCACCTTCAAGGCGTCCTCATAGTTGTCGCGCTGGTTGGGGGCGGCGAAGAGACTTTGCTGCCCCTCGCCGACGATCAGCGGAGCGTAGCGCGGGCCGAGGAAGCCGGGTGCGTAGGCCGCCGGACTGAAAAAGCGATACGGCGCGACACTGACGAAACTAGGTAGTTCGGCGTCCGGTTGCTCCAACTCCTTCGAGAACAACGAGCCGAGCGTCGGGTAATGCACCGGGCCGCCGGGAAGGTGTCCGGTGCGCATCTGGTACGTGGCCCGGCCGTGGTCCGCTTCCTTCGTCTTCATCGACCGCACTAGCACCATGTCTTTCATGTGCCGAGCGATCTTCGGCAGGTGCTCGCTGATCTTGATGCCGGGCACACTGGTGGCGATTTCCTTGTAGGGTCCGCCGTTGGCGTGGCCGGGTTTCAAATCGAAGGTGTCCATTTGGCTGGGGCCGCCGTTCATCCATAAGAGGATGCACGAGCGCCGCCGTTGCGGATGGCCGGCGGCGTCCGCGGCCATTGCCTCCAACCAACCCGAAAGAGAATAACCGACCACACCGGCCGCTGACAGTTTGAGCCAGTCGCGGCGCGATAGCGATAGCGATGAGCGAGACATGAAATATCTCCTTTTCTCGTTCCCACGCTCCGCGTGGGAACGCACGTTGGGACGCTCCGCGTCCCGTCCCTGGAGAACGCGACGCGGAGCGCGGGAACGAGAGTCAATGATTCAAACCAAATTCCGGGCTGTTGAGCAGCGCCCAGAACACATCGGCCAGTGCCTCGTTGTACGCGCCCTCTTTGCCGCGTCCGGCGGCGTCGTTGACGAACTGGAGCGTCCGGCTGAGTTCCTTCGCCGTCGGTCTGCGCGACAATGTGGCGAGGTACAGCGCTTCGAGGCGCTCCGTCGTGGTCGCGAACGGCGATTCGACGATAGCGGCCAATGTTTCGCTGTGTTCCAGCGATGTGGCGTCGGCGATCACCTTGCCGTTCATCAGCGACAGGGCTTGCAAGATGGATGTCTGCGACTCCGTGGCGCGCTCGGATTGATTGGCGAAGCGCGTCAGGAACTCGGAGCGGGCCGAGCGTTTGCCGCCGAACACGGCGGACAACAGATCGTCGCCGCCGCCGGAGTCGCGCAAGCCGGTCGCCATCGTCACGCTGTCGAAGAGCTGCTCCGCGGTCAGGCCGCGCAGCGGCATGCGCGCGAACAGCGTCCGATCGTCCGGGCTTTTATGCGCGGCGGCGCTGCTCAACTGATAGGCCCGCGAGGCCGTGATGGCCCGGATGAGGAACTTCACGTCATACTTGTGGTCGGCGAACTCGCGGGCCAGCAAATCGAGCAACTCGGGATGGCTGGCCTGGCGATCGCCGCCGACCATCTCATCGACGGGATCAATCAGGCCGGCGCCGAAAAAGTAGGCCCATAGGCGATTGGCGCCGGCGCGAGCGAAATAAGGATTCGCCGGCGCGGTCATCCACTCGGCCAGCGTGGCGCGCGCGCTCGTCTTGCTCTTCCATACCGGCTCACCGCCGTCCAGGAAGGTCGCCTGCGCGACGCGCTCGGTTCCCGGAATAATCAGCTCGCGTTTGTCGGCTATCTCGCGCTCCGGCAAGACGAGATCCTGCGTCCGCCGCGATTTGATGCCGGCGTAGAAGGCGGCGAAACCCCAGAACTGCTCGCGTTTCCACGAGGCGAAGGGGTGATTGTGACATTGAGCGCACTCGGCGCTGATGCCGAGGAACACGCGAGCGGTGCTGGCGGCCAGGTTCTCCGGCTTGAATTCCTTGGCGGAGTAGAACGCCAACGGCGTCGGCTCGCCTCCGCCAAAAAGATCGTTCGGCGACCGCTGCCCGATGGGAAACGTCAGCAGATCGCGGGCCATCTCGTCGTAACCGGCGTTCTGGGCGACCTTGCGTTTCACCCAAGCCTCGAAGTTGGCCTGTTGGAGGCGGACTTGGAAGTTGTTGCCGGCCTCCGGCAACAGCAGCGCCCGCCAGACATTGGTGAAGTGCGCGACGTAGCGCGAGCCGTCCAACAATTGCTCGACCAGCCGCGTCCGCTTGTCCGGCCGCCGGTCGTCCAGAAACATCCGCGCCTCTTTCACCGATGGGATGCGTCCGGCCAGGTCGAGATAGACGCGGCGCAGAAACTCGGCATCGTCGGCGCGAGTGGCCGGCTGCGTTTGCGTTTCAGTCCAACGCTGGGCGATGTGCTGGTCGATTTTCTCGGCCAACGCCTGCGCATCGCGGTTGGCGCCGGCCGCCGAGCCGCCGGCCAGCAGCGCCGCCGCCAACCCCGCGATCCACAAAGGACGAACACACATGGAAGAATCTCCTTTTGACGAGTACGCGGGAGAGAGTCTCCTTGTAGATAGATTCGTTCCCGGAGATGACATCTTACAGTTTGCCAGGCGGACTACCTTTGGAGCAAGCAAAAAATGCTCACGGCGATATGAACGGATGTAGAGGTGAAGACATGACGCGAAAGGCGCGCGTCCGGCGTCCGCCGGACGCGCCAAGCGGTCAAGGCAGGGCCGGCGTGGAAAGAGCGCGGCGCTCGGGCTTGCGCTGGCGGAACTCCGACCACTCGATGTTCAGCGAGGACAGTAACGGCCGGAGCACGTCGGTGAAGAAAATGTCCTCGTCGAAGATCTTCAATTCCTTGATGGCCTGCACGCGCTGGCGGCCGTTGGCCAACATATCGACGGCCGGCATCTTGAAGGTGTGGACGACGCGACGCAGCGCCTCGATGGTTCCGCCGCGGTCGCGCTCCAAGTACATCTTGGCGACTTGCTTGTAGAAATCGTGGTGGGCGCGTTCATCGACGCAAATGAGCGTGAGTATCTTCGATAGCGCGGGATCGCCCTCGCCGTCGTTCTCAACGCACTGGCGTAAGTTGCGGTAATGCAGGAAGGTGGCCAACTCCTGCGTCATGCCGTACATGACCATGCCAATGGCGCTGTCGTGCGGCAGGTTCCACTCGTATTCACCGACTTGCGTTTCGACCTCGCGCAGCTGGTCCTCGGTGCGCTGGCCAGAGGCGGTCAGCCAATCGCCCATGGCCATCGAGTGTTTGGCTTCCTCGTAGCCCCAATTGGCGTGGAACCAGGCCCGACCGCGACTCTTGCGCAGCATCGGCATCGCTTTGTCGATGTAGTCGGGCAGATACAATTCGACGGCGCAGAACGTCTCCAGCACGTCGGCGATGGCCGGATTCAGGCGGGGATTGACCTTGTCCCAGGGGATGTCGTCGCGGAGCGACCAGCGGCGTTTTCTCTCGGCCCGATCGAAGAACTCGCGGAACAGCCGATAATAGGCTTCTTCCAGTCCGGTGCTGTCCAGTTGTCTGGACGCAAGCATACTCTTGTCTCCATCGTGAGAGGAAGATTGGCTCCATCTTTGAAGCCCACAAGGATCCAAGGTCCGCTCGCTCTCGGAAATCCACCGGCGCGAAGCCTTTCCGTGCCTTGGCGCGTTGTTCCGAAGTTTATCCGCGCGGCGGGCAACTGTCAAAAACTTTGTCCGAAATAACGCTGAACCGCGACCGTGGGGAAGCGGGCGATCCCTTCACTCCCTCACGGTTTTCCAATCGTGTTCCCATTCACGCCGACGAAAACGCAAGCCCTGCAAGCGCTGGCCGGCGCGTGACACTCCCTCATTTCTGCTGAATCTGCACACGGATGGAACCGTCGAGCGTGATCCTCAGCTTCTCGCCGGGACGGACGATGATGGTTCGTGGCCGGATCGCCTCGGGCGAGGACACGGGGAAGCGGCGCACCTCGCCGTCCGGTCC
>DATBGU010000033.1:0-52059 GCA_036557825.1 Gemmataceae bacterium | reverse complement strand
TGCGCTGCAGAGCGGCCAGGTCCAGGATCTGAGCGGCGATGTGAAATACGAGACGGCCAACCCGAAAATCGTCCGCGTTTCCAGCACCGGCCGTGTCCTGCCGCTGGCCAACGGCACTACCGAGATCACCGCCGTCTATGGCGACAAGTCTGTGAAGGTTCCGGTCGTGGCAGAGAGCTGCGACGTCAATCTGCCGATCAATTTCCCCAATCAGATTGTGCCGATCTTCACCAAGCTCGGCTGCAATTCCGGCGGCTGTCACGGCAAGGCCAGCGGCCAGAATGGTTTCAAGATCTCGCTGCTCGGCTTCGAGCCGGATGTTGATTTCAATGCGTTGGTGAAGGAAGCGCGCGGCCGGCGTGTGTTCCCCGCCGCGCCGGACAGCAGCTTGCTGTTGCTCAAGGCTTCCGGCGGCATGGCCCACGGCGGCGGCAAACGCATGGAAGTTGGCTCCGATGAGTACCGTCTCATCCGCCGTTGGATCGCCGCCGGTATGCCCTACGGCGAAAAGACCGATCCGGTCGTCACAAGCATTTCGGTGACGCCCGAACATCGCGTGATGACGCGGAACAATCACCAGCAGTTCGCCGTCTACGCTCACTACAGCGACGGCACGGTTGAGGACATCACGCGCCGCGCGCAGTACGAGAGCAACGATCAGGAAATCGCCGTGGTCGATTCGGCCGGTCTGGTGCGCACGCTGGGCATGAGCGGCGAGGCGGCGGTCATGGTCCGCTATCAGGAACACGTCAGCACCTTCCGGGCCACGGTGCCGCTGGGTGCCAAGATCCCCGCCTATGACTTCCCGGTGCAGACGCTGGTCGATGGGCACACGCACAAGAAATGGCAGGCTCTCGGCCTCGTTCCGTCGGAATTGTGCAGCGACGAGCAGTTCATCCGCCGCGTGTCGCTCGACCTGACGGCGACGCTGCCGACGCCGGCCCAGGTGCAGGCGTTCGTCGCCGACAAGGACGCCAAGAAGCGCGAGAAGCTGGTCGATTCGCTGCTGGACTCGCAGGAATACACCTACTACTTCGCCAACAAATGGGCCGACATTCTGCGCGTCAAACGGCGCAATCAGCCCGCCCGGGCGCAGGGCACGTTCGCCTTCCACGACTGGATCCGTAACAGCATCGCCCAGGACAAGCCCTACGACCAGTTCGCGCGCGGCATCCTCGGCGCCTCCGGCGACGAAGTGTCCAATCCGCCGACCGTGTGGTACAAGGAATTGCAGAACCCGGAGCAGTTCGTGGACGACACCGCGCAAGTGTTCCTCGGACTGCGTCTGGCCTGCGCCCAGTGCCATCACCATCCGTATGAGAAGTGGAGCCAGGACGATTACTGGGGCATCGCCGCCTTCTTCGGCCGGGTCGCCCGCAAGAATGTGCAGGTGCCCGGCGAGCAGCCGCAACCGGGTGGAGGCCGCACGGTCGTCTTCAGCCGCTCGCGCGGCGGCGTCACCAACAAGCGCACCAGCCAGCCCGCCGTCATGAAACCGCTCGACGGCAAGCCGATGGAGGTCGGTCCCTACGAGGATCCCCGCCAGAAGCTGGTGGACTGGATGGTCGAGGCCAACAACCCGTTCTTCGCGCGCGCCGTTGCCAATCGCTACTGGGCGCACTTCTTCGGCCGCGGCATCGTCGATCCGCTCGACGACATGCGCGTCACCAACCCGCCGAGCAACCCCGAACTGCTCGACGAGTTGGCCAAGGATCTGGTCGCGCACAAGTACAGCCTCAAGCACCTGATCCGGACGATCTGCAACAGCCGGACGTATCAGCTCAGCTCGACGCCCAACGAGTTCAACAAGCACGACAAGCAGAACTACGCCCGCTACTATCCGCGCCGCATGAGCGCGGAAGTGCTGTTCGACGCGGTGAACCTAGTGGCCAACAGTCCGGTGCCGTTCAGCGGTCTGCCGCAGGACAAGCACGCGCCCAATCGCGCCATCATGTTGCCGGATGAGTCGTATCCGTCGTACTTCCTCGATGTGTTCGGTCGGCCGCAGCGCATCAGCGCCTGCGAGTGCGAGCGCGTCAGCGAGGCCAATCTGGCGCAGGCGCTGCACCTGCTGAACTCCGACGAGATTCAGGGCAAGCTGGCGCGGGCCGGCGGACGGGCCGATATGCTCGCCAAGGATGCGCGGCCGGACGCCGAGAAGGTTGACGAGATGTTCCTGTGGACCTTTGCTCGCAAGCCCACCGAGGAACAGCGCAACACAGCGCTTGCGCACATCGGCAAACACGCCAAGGACAAGAAGGTCGCCTACGAGAACATCCTCTGGGCGCTGCTCAATACCAAGGAGTTCATCTTCAACCGCTAATCCGATGGTGGATCGTGAATCGTGGATCGTGAAGACTGGTTTCTTCACGATCCACGATTTTTTCTTCCCCATCGCTACACTTTCCCATCCGACTCGTTTTGCCGTATGAAATCCGCTTTGGTCCTCCGCTCGCCCTGTCGCAGCGCGGGTAAACTACCTTGGCTTGTGTGAAGAGCCTGGCTCCGGCTCCAGATCACAGTGCCACGGTCGGGTTCTGGGGAACGGCGGAGGGGGAAGGGCATGAGGGGTGCGAGAACGCGCTGGGGATTCCTCGTCCCAGTGCCGGCAATCCTGGTCTGTGCCGCAATCGTCTCCGCACCGAGGCTGTCTCATCCGGTCGCGCCGTCCGCGGCGGTCGTCCGAGCCGGTTCCGAACGTGCTGCCACCCCTGACGCCAGTCAGTTCGTCACGACGGCCGACGCCCAGCCGCAGCGTTCCGAATTGCTGGAACAAATGGGCGTCCGCGCCTGGCACGCGCGCGGCTGGCGCGGACGTGGCCTCAAGGTGGCCGTGCTCGATTCCGGCTTTAGCGGCTACCGGACGCACCTGGGCGAGGCGCTACCGCGAACCGTCAAAACCCATTCGTTCCGCTTTGACGGCAACCTCGAAGCGAAGGACAGCCAGCACGGCATTCTCTGCGCCGAAGTGATTCACACCCTCGCGCCCGAAGCGGAGATCCTGCTGGCCAACTGGGAGCCGGAACATCCCGATCAGTTCCTCGCCGCGGTTCGCTGGGCGCGTCAGGAAGGCGCGCAAATCCTCTCCTGCTCGATCATCATGCCGACCTGGAGCGATTGTGAGGGGCACGGCCGAATCCACGAAGAGTTGATCCGTCTTCTCGGACCCGGCGATCGTGCCGGCGACGCTCTCTTTGTCGCCAGCGCCGGCAACACCGCTCAGCGCCACTGGAGCGGCCCGTTCCAGGACGGCGGCGACGGCTGCCACGTCTGGAAGTCCGGGGACGACGCCGCCTTCACGGAGAACGCCATCCATCCGTGGGGGAGCGAGCGCGTGTCCGTGGAACTGTGCTGCCCCGCGCGCGACGGTTTTGAGGTGGTCGTCTCCGACGCGACGAGTCGCCGGTTGATCGGGCGGACTCGGTCGGCGGACGGTGCCGGCGCGGGCAGCGCGGTCGTCGCGTTCATGCCGAAACCCGGCCACGATTACCGCGTACATGTCAGGCAAGTTCGCAAGGCATCGGGGCGCTTCCATCTGGTCGTGCTGGGCGGGAGCCTGCGTTACGCCAGTTGTTCGGGGAGCATTCCGTTCCCCGGTGACGGACCCGAAATCCTCGCGGTCGGCGCGGTGGATCGGACGGGCCGGCGTCTGAGCTACAGCTCGTGCGGTCGCAAAAACGGCGGGACGAAGCCGGAGTTCGTCGCGATGGTTCCCTTTCCCAGCGGTTGGCGGTCGCGGCCGTTCGCGGGAACCTCCGCCGCCGCGCCGCAGGTCGCCGCCCTGGCCGCTCTGATGTGGTCGCGCCATGCCGAGTGGAACCCAAGGCAACTCCGCGACGCCCTGAACAAAGCAGCCCATCCTTGCTCGCGGAACAGTCCCGTCTGGCAGACCGGCCACGGCTTGATTCGTCTGCCCACGGCCTCCGTGGCGACCCTTCAGCCGGCGTGGATGGATCCCTGATTCGCTTCCCCCTTTCGAGCCGTATCCGTGGCACTTGTGAAAATATCTTTATTTTTGCTGTAAGGTTTCTCCTCTCAACAGCCTATAACTTTATGGAACCCTGTATGGCTTCCCGGAGGCGACAGGGACGCCCTGTTCTCTTGCTTCCGACGCGACTGATTCTCGGCCTGTTTCAGCGGAGTCCGTCCCATGAAGTGCGTTAGCATCCGGCAGCCGTGGGCCTCGGCGATCCTCGCCGGCCTGATCGACGTTGAATACCGCTGCTATCCCACCGAGCATCGCGGCGACCTTCTCATCCACGCCAGCAACGAAACGACCGATTGGGACCGGCAACAGTTCGTCCTGTTCGACCGCCGCGGCCTGCGCTGGGACGAACTCGCCTTCGGCAAGGTGATCGGCGTAGTGGACTTGTGGACGTGCGGCCTCGGCCACAACGGAGAATGGGCCTGGTGTATGCGCAACCCGCGCCGGGTGGAACCGTTCGCGATCGAGCCGGGCCGCAGACTATTCGATGTCGAACTCCTGCCCATCGAGGTGCTTGTGCCCACCCGGCGCACGGCCAACAGAGTTCGGCAGCCAACCATGGGATGAGCGCGTTTCGCGATGCTGGCGGCGCGGCGGAATCGAGGGTAGAATCCACCTTCCACGAGCAAACGGAGGTGGGCAGATGCTCTCGCGCTACGTCCTTGTCTGCACGTCGGCCTTTCTTGTCACGATGGCGTCCGCGACGGCCGGCCGGGGCGCGGACGGCGAACGTCTCAACGTCGTGCTGATACTCGCCGATGACCTTGGCTGGGCGGACCTCGGCTGCTACGGCAGTTCGTATCATCGCACGCCCCATCTCGATCGCCTCGCCGCGCAGGGCATGCGCTTCACCGACGCCTATGCCGCCTGTCCCGTCTGCTCTCCGACCCGCGCCGCGCTGATGACCGGCAAATATCCCGCCCGGCTCAACCTCACGGACTGGCTGCCGGGCCGGCCCGATCGTCCGGACCAGAAACTGCTGCGCCCCGCGATCCGTCACGCGCTGCCGCCAACCGAGACGACGCTGGCGGAGGCGCTGAAGGCGGCCGGCTACGTCACCGGGCACGTCGGCAAATGGCACCTCGGCGGCGAGGGGGCCGGGCCGCGACAGCGCGGCTTCGACGTCAACATCGCCGGCGACGCCGCCGGCTCGCCGCGCAGCTACTTCGCCCCCTTCAAGGGACGCGACGGACGATTCATCCTGGGACTTGAACGCGCCCCGGACGGCGAATACCTTACGGACCGCCTGACCGCCGAGGCGGAAAAGTTCATCGAAACCAATCGCGATAAGCCTTTTTTCCTCTACCTGGCGCATTACGCCGTCCACATTCCGCTGCGGGCCAAGGCGGAGAAGATCAAAAAGTACCGACCCGGCCGGCCCGGCGAGCAGGGCAATCCCATCTACGCCGCCATGATCGAGAGCCTCGACGAGAGCGTCGGCCACGTCCTCAAAAAGCTGGACGACCTGAAATTGACCGGCCGGACGCTCGTCGCGTTCACCTCGGACAACGGCGGGCTGTGCGTGCGGGAAGGGCCGAACACGCCGGCCACGATCAACGCCCCGCTGCGCGACGGCAAGGGCTATCTCTACGAGGGCGGTATCCGCGTCCCACTGATCGTGAAGTGGCCGGGCGTTACGCGGGCCGGTGCAACGAACGCGGCCCCGGTGAGCAGCATCGACTTTTTCCCAACGGTCCTCGACGCCTGCGGCGTCAAGAGCGACGCCCGGCCCGACGGCGTTAGCCTAACGCCGCTCTTGAAAGGCAAGGATCTGAAGCGCGAAGCCCTTTTCTGGCACTATCCGCACTACTGCAATCAGGGAGGACGGCCGGGCGGAGCCGTGCGCGCGGGCGATTACAAACTCATCGAGTTTTACGAGGACAACCGCCGCGAGCTGTTCGATCTCCAAAAGGACCGCGGCGAGTCGCATAATCTGAGCGCCGACAAGCCGGAGGTCGTGAAGGAGTTGGCCGGCAAGCTGGCGGCGTGGCGAAAGGAAGTCGGGGCGCGGATGATGAAACCGAACCCGGATTTCGTGCCGAACCCTCAGGCGGCGGATGGCAGCGTCAAGCTGCCGGCGCACACCGCCGACGTACACGGGACGCAGTTGCGCTATGAACCGCTGCCGCACAAGAACACGCTCGGCTTCTGGGTGCGGGCCGAGGACTGGGTGTCCTGGCAGCTGACGATCGCCAAGCCGGGTTCCTTCACAGTTGAGGTTCTGCAAGGCTGCGGCAAGGGACAGGGCGGCAGCGAGGTGGAGGTGTCCGTCGGCGGGCAGTCGTTGGGGTTCACCGTCGAGGACACGGGACATTTCCAGAACTTCAAGTCGCGCACGATCGGCCGGGTGAAGCTCGACAAGCCGGGCCGCTATACGCTCACGATGAAACCGAAAAAGAAGGCCGCCGCCGCCGTCATGGATCTGCGGTTGGTGACGCTCGAGCCGGTCGTTGAATGAAGCCGGCATTCTCGCAAGCCGAGAAAAAAGTCGTGTCACTCCAAAGGCCGGAACTTTTTGCGGGTGCCGCGGTTGAATGCCTCATCGGGATTTGATCCGAGGCGGGGAGAGAAGCGAAACACTGCTCCCCATTTTCCGATGAGGTAACAGACATGCGTATGTTGCATCTGGGTCTGGCGCTGGCATTGCTGATTGGTGGGGCGGTCTCCGTGGAGGCTGCCGGCAAGAAGGGCCAGAAAGGCAAAAAGGGAACGGGCCTCGTCCAGGGAACGGTTGTCTCCGTCTCGAAGGACAAGGACAAGGGCACGGGCACCCTCACGGTCCAGGTCCGCGCTCACAAGAAGAAAAATCAGGCCAACGCGACGCCCGTCGAGAAAACCTTCAAAGTCACCGACGCGACCAAGTTCCAGCTCACCAAGCGCGTCAAGGGTCAGAAGGGGCAAAAGGCCCAGGTGGAACAAAGTCCGGGCACATTCGCCAACGTCCAAAACGGCGCGCACGTCATCATCCAGGCGAACGGCGATTCGGCGGGGGAGGTGAAGATCGTGCAGGGCGGCAAGAAGAAGAACAAGAAGTAAGGAGCCCTCGAACGCTCGTTTCCGTTTGTGGCCATTTCCCACTCAGCCAGCGAGAGCGACCATCCGAGCGTCCCAGTCTTGAGGGGCGGAGCGGCGGCAACGTTGCTCCGCCGTCCGACGGCGTGGATTCGACGACCCACCTCGGAGCAGAGTTTTCCTTTCCTCCCGAAGCGCCGTCATGGCAGCCCCTCCTTGCCATGCGGCGTTTGGACTTTCGATCGTGGGGCCAGTTCCAGTTCCACGACTACCTCTCCCTCGTCGCCCTGTAGCGCGATCGCCTTTTCTACCCATGCCCACCTGGAACTATGCCGAGCTGTCGGCCAATCAGTCCGACAACCCTCGGCGACACCGGGTCCGCAATGCACCGCCTCTGCCTCCACCCGAGCCGGACTATCTTCCACTCCCGCCCCTCAACGACCTGCTGTACGCCAGGTATGGCCGGTGAGGACCTCGCCCGGCAGGGCGGACCCACCATCAACCACTCGATGGGACAGGACAGACCCCGACTGGACGGCGACCCCGCGGTCGGTGGGTCCGTTGCCCGGATGGCGTGCTGGAATGGCAGGGCGTTGAACCTCTTCAAGCACTCATGCCGGCGGCGCCGTGCTGGGTAGTGGGGACGTGACCGATGGGGAGCAGCCGGCTCACGCGGAGCTGACGTTGAAGCTCGGCAAAACCTCATTCGCGTGGCCGGTCTGGTGCAGCGTCGGGTTCGGGGGCGTTCCTCACGCAGGCCGCCCGGCCCAATCCTGCCACCGAATGAGGCGACTCCGCTCCTGGTGTTCGGCGAACTCTCGAACCGCCTGACGAGCCAGACTCAGCGGGACGAGGCTACGTCGCTCAAACCGCGTGTAGTTGCCGCAGCCGTAGAAGTCCACCCACCCATGTGCTGCCTCGTCTCCCGCGGAAACATACCACTCGCCGTCGCACGGCTCGACTGACACTAACACGAAGGTCGGATCAGCCCCAAGCCCTATCGTAACCCAGTATCCCGGCACAACCACATTGACGCAAATCGGATGGCCAGGCTGGCACTCCCGATGAAGGCGGTCCAGAGTCGCGTCCATCTCCTCCAAGGAGTGGTACGCGATGGGAGGCGTCTCTTCCGCGAAGTACATGTCGATCCGGTCTGGAACAGGCATAGTTGCTGTCGAACCGCCCCTCCGCCGCCGAACGCCACGCTCACCTGCCGGCTCAAGCGGGCACGGTGCTGAAGCTCGACCCCTCATTCGCGAGACCGGTCTTCCATCCGCACATCATCGAGCCTTCCCCCGGTCCCGTCAAGTGTGTTCCCGGCTTCCGCTGTCCCGCCCCCGGCCCATGATGGCAGCGTCGCCCGAATCCGCTGGCGTGCGGCCCGGGAGACGGGAGCCGATGGACACGCGGGCCGGGACGGGTTACGCTGCAAGCGCGACGACCGAGGGCACCAGCGGAGAGAAGACCGTGACCGAGGCGGAGTGGCTGGCGTGCGGTGAGGCAGTGCGGCTGTCTAGTGCCATCCGCGAGCAATTATCGACGCGCAAGGTCCGCCTTTTCTTGGCTGTCTGCTTCCGATCCGTCTGGGACAGCCTGCCTGCTGACTGCCACAGGGTGATCGAGGTGAACGAGCGATTTGCGGAGGGGCAGGCCAGTCCAAAGGAAATGGAGAGGGCGTGCCTCGCATGCAGGGGTATCACGACCGAGCTTGCAATGGGCATCATCGAGTCATTGATGGAGCGACATCCGAGCTTCGCCCCTCTCACCGAAGTAGCGCTGGAGCAGTCCGCCAAGGCAGAGGACAACTCGCCAGCCACCAGAACCGGATTCGCCTTGGGGCACGCTCACCTGTTTCGGGATGTGGTTGGCAACCCCTTCCGCCCCGTGTCGATCGGCGAGAGCTGGCTGCGGTGGAACGGCGGCACCATCGTGCAGCTCGCCCAATCAGCCTACGAGGAGCGACACCTGCCGGCGGGCACGCTCGACAACGGCCGGCTCGCGGTCCTCGCGGATGCTCTTGAGGAGGCGGGTTGTACGGACGCGGACATTCTTGGCCATCTCCGTGGGCCTGGGCCTCACGTTCGCGGATGCTGGGCGGTTGACCTGCTCTTGGGCAAATCCTGACCGCCGTGGTAGACTGCCGGGCGGATTCGATCCAAGGGAACCCACGGAGGGCGGACACGATGTCTTCAGCACTGGCGATGATCCTGACGGCGGCGATGGCGGTTCCGGGGAACGGGTCGGAGAAGACATCGGGAGAAACAACCGACAACCTCCGATTCACCGGGAGGTGGGAAGGAACTTTGACACTATGTTGGCAAGACAATAACGAGAACTACATCGCGGCGGTACTTAGTGATGGCGTGTTGACTCTGCACCGTCGATACGATGGCGACCCATACAGCTCTTCTTGTGTCTTTTCTTCTTGTGTCTTTACGGACACCGGCAAAGGCACGGTCCGTCTACGGTTGGGCAAGAGTGTTTACGAAGGCATCTACCGAATCGAGCGGGAGGATATTCTTCTCTGCTTCAAGACCACGGGCAAGCGGCCGTCATCGTTCAAGGTGAGGGCCGGAACAATGCTATTCACCCTCCGCCGCGAAAAGATACGACCCAAGAAGAATGAGCCAAGGGAGAAGGAGGGAGAACTTATAAAGGTGCTACCCAAAGGAGAACCTATAAAGGTGCGACCCAAGGAAAAAGTGCCAAGGTAGAAGGATGGTGGAGAGGGACGGCAAAGCCGCCCTCTTGGACTCGATTGCTCGGCACCGCGCCCGACGGGGTCCAGATGCCAATGAGCTTTCCCTCTGTATCGAAGAGAAGATCCCTGTCGGAGGCGCCCAGTTGAACGAACAGCGACAGGACCAGAAGTACGGACGCCGGAGCGGCGCAAGGACGCCGCAATCCTGTCATGGAACGCATCTCCCCTTGCGGGGCCATCGAAGACCCGGAGCCTCTCTTTTCTACTGGGGTGGAACATTCTCAGGAATGGCTTGCTCCGTCTTGTCGAAAGGTGTCTTCTTCTCCGGCCCCTGTTTGTCCAGCGCTGGTTTCTTGTCTTTCGTGGTCTTGTCGAGCGTGGCGTCCTTGTCCTTGGCGATGCCGAGCAGATCGCGCCATTTGTCGGCGGAATCGCCGC
This sequence comes from Gemmataceae bacterium, assembly GCA_036557825.1. GTDB lineage: Bacteria > Planctomycetota > Planctomycetia > Gemmatales > Gemmataceae > JAJPHU01. The sequence goes on along the minus strand of DATBGU010000033.1, from coordinate 41,923 downwards.
CGTCCTTGCCGGTCAGACCACGCAGCGCGTACACGACCGCCTCGCGCTGCGGAGAAGTGCCTGGCTTGGCGGCAATCTCCGGCATTTCGTTCGGCTTGACCGTGCGGACGCGCGTCACGAAATCGAAGCGCTGCTCCTTGGGCCAGGGCGTCGCCGCCTCGACAGGCATGTTGACGGAGAAATCTTGTCGCAAAAATGTGGTGTCGGCGCGGACGAAGTTGCCCCTCTGCCCCGCGTAGTACAGCCGCGGCAGAGGCTGGCCCGGCGTCGGCACCAGACCGCGCACCAGGCCGTCCTTATCGTTGGCCGAGGGGGCGTGGCAAAGCAGACAGTTGCGCATGTGGTTGAGGCGGACCAGTTCGCGCACCGACTGCTTTCTCGTTTTTGGATCGAGCACCGGAACGGAAGGATCGGGCCGATCGAGCAGGCCGACCAGTTTGGGCACGGCCCCTTCCGGCTTGAGGGTCCGCAGGGCGGCGGCGGCATGGTCCGCGACCGGCGCCCACGGATAACGCAGCGCCTGCATCAGCACCGGCACGTATTGCCCGGTTGGCCGATTTTGCAGGGCCGCGACGGCTGCCTCGCGCACTTCGGGAGATAGATCCACCACCGACCGCTTGGCCAGCACGGCGGCGGCGCTGGGACTCTTGACCTTGTCCAGTTCGCGCACCAGCAGCAGGCGCGTCGGCGCGTCCTCGACTTGCAGCATTTGCAAGAGCGTGGCCAAGGTGCCGCGGAACTTCTCCACGCGGTTCTCATCGCACCAGTCCTTGAACGCCTTCATCTTCTGCTTGGCCAGGTCATCCGCCCCGACCGCGACGTTCGGCTGGTTTCCGGCCGCGCCGTTTCGCAAGCGCCGGCGCACGAAGCTTTGGATGCCCGGCACGCCCGGCACCGAGACGAAGCCCAGGTCGCGCAGGTCTTTCGAGAGCGTCTGCACGACGGTCGCGGTGGTGGGATCGAGCCGGCAGTTCGGCCCCGACTGGAGAGGCAGACCGGCCTTGGCGCCCGCTTGCCGCATGGCCTGGTTCAGCCGCGCGTTGAAGGCGTAATCGACCTGGCCCCTCACCGCACCCCTCGCGGCGCGCTCCTCGTTCTTTTCCATCTCGCGGAAGCTCTGAACTTCCAGGTCGCTGAGCAGCCGCAATTCGGGAACGGCGAGCAACTGCTCGCGCAAATCCGACTCGCTTGCTTGCAGACGCTTCTCGATCGCCACGTCGGGGTTCACCGTCTTGGGTTTCGCCGAGGGCGGCGCCGGCGGCGCGGGATCAGGCTCCTTCGGCTTCGGATTCGGCTTCGGCGGCGCGGGCGGTTGCGGCGTCGGTTCGGGAGGGGCGGGCGGGCGCGCTTCCGGGGGCGGCGGCAGTGGCGGAGCATCCTCCACAGGGGCCGGAGAAGGAGCGGGTTGCTCGGCGGGGTGGCTGAACCCACCGCCGAGAACGCGATCGATCTCGTCGGTGCGGACGAGACTGTCGTTCGTCCGCGGCGCCGGGGCGGCCGGCAGCAACTCGTCTTCCGGATCCTTCGCTTTCGGCGCGGAATGATCGTCCTCATTGCGGACGATCGGCTGCTCCGCCGGTGCGGTCGAACGCGCGTTTGGCTCTTTGACCAGGATCGTGAACAGCGTAAACCCCAAGACGACGACGAAGGCGCCGCCAAGGACGAGCCAGCACACACGCAGCAGAATGGCCCCGTTCGCGGGGCGCGCCGTAGGGGGAGGATTCGCTTTGGGTTGATGGTTGTGGGAGGAGGCGTGGGGATGAGGATGTGGACCCGGCGAAGAGCCTTGCATGGGAATGCTCCCTGACCTGGGCGAATGGGCAACGATGCCAACCCGATTCTACTCCAATCTTTTGACGAATCTCAACACTTTTGGTTCCCATTGACACTTATGCTCACACCGGCAAATAATTGTCTGGACAATTATTGTCTAAAGACCTAACAATACCTTTATGTAGCGATCCAGCGCGGGCGCTGCGCGGGGCGGTTTGAGAGTTCACGGATACGCACGGAGAGACGATCGTGTCCATCCTGCTCGCCGCATCTTCGGAGTTGCCGGACTGGTGGCAGACGTTCCGCAGCCTCTCGGTTGAGGACAAACTGCTGCCGCTGCTGTGGCAACTGGCGCTCGTCATTCTGCTGGCCCGCGCCTTCGCGGTTTTGTTCCGTCGATTCGGACAACCTTCGGTAGTCGGTGAAATCACGGCCGGACTCGTCCTCGGCCCTTCCGTTTTGGGACGATTCGCGCCGGAGGTTTTCCAGGCGATCTTTCATCCCGGCGTGCCCGGCGTGCCGGGAGAGGTTTTCGATTCCTTCGTCGGCTGTGGCATCACCGTGCTGAGCGAGGTCGGGTTGATCTTGCTGTTGTTCTTGATCGGCCTGGAGTTTGAATGGCATCGCATCCGCCGGCAGGGCCGGACGGCCCTGTCGATCTCCTTGGCGGGCATTCTGCTGCCCTTCGCCCTCGGTTACGTCCTGGCCCGGATCATCCACGCGGAGGTCGCCGCCGCGGTCCCGGACCTGGCCTTCGCCCTGTTTTGCGGCACGGCATTGTCGATCACGGCGATTCCCGTCCTGGGGCGCATCATGCTGGAGATGAACATCACGCGCACGCGCCTGGGGGCGGTGACGATCGCGGCGGCGGCCCTCGACGACGCGGCCGGCTGGATCCTGCTGGCCGCGGTCGCCGCCGTCGCCCGCTCCGAGTTGGCCCCCGTGCGCATCCTGTGGATGATCGCGGCAACGATCGCCTTCGTACTGTTCATGTTTCTCGTCGCTCGCCCGCTGCTTCGCCGCGCCGCTCGCCTGGCCCTGCGGGCCGGGCACGGCGAGATCGGCGTCAACGCTCTGGCCCTTCTCTTGGTGCTGCTGTTCGGCTGCGCCCTGGCGACCAATCGCATCGGCATCTTCGCCGTCTTCGGCGCGTTCTGTCTCGGCGCCGTCCTGTCCGGCGAGCACGAGTTCCGTGAAGCCGTCGGCCGCCGCCTGCGCGACGTGGTGACGGCGTTCTTCCTGCCGATCTTCTTCGCCTACGCGGGACTGAGGACGAACTTGAACAGTTTGAATTCCTGGCCGCTGTGGGGGATGTGTGGGCTGGTCGTGCTGGCCGGCGTCTTGGGCAAGCTCGGCGGCTGCGGCCTGGCCGCGCGTTTGGGCGGACTGTCGCCGCGCGAGTCCGCCTGTGTCGGCGCCCTGATGAACACGCGCGGCCTGATGTCGCTCATCGTCATCAACCTCGGCAAGGATCTCGGCGTCCTGCCGGACAGCGTTTTTTGCATGATGGTCCTCATGGCATTGCTCACGACCGCCCTGACAAGCCCGTTGGTGCTGCGCCTGATGCCCGGCACGGAGTTGGAACCGTACATCCGCGCGTCGGGCTATCTTGAGCATTCCTGGCGGCCGTCTGCGTCTCGGCAATCTTCCTGAGTCGCGGACAAGACTCATCAGCCGAAGGAAAGCGAAGTGATCTCCGTCCGCGCGCGCTGCGTGCGCTCGGCGCGGTTTTTCTCCGCAAAACCCTTTGACCCTGACAGCCCTCAGTGCTAGGATGACCTTCTTCACCCTTTATTGAAGGGGGGTTCGCGATGAGCGATGCGGCGATCCTGTGTTTTCTGTTTCACCCCAACTTTCATCCCGCCTGGGAGCAGGAGGGCAGTGCGTGGCCATTGTCCAAGTAACCGATTTGATCGAGGCCGGCGTTCACTTCGGCCATCGGGCCAGTCGTTGGAACCCGAAGATGCGGCCGTATATCTACGGCAAGCGTAATCTGATCCACATCATCGACTTGCGAGAAACCGTGCGCGGACTGCTGCGGGCGCACCGCTATTTGGCGAAGGTGGCCAGCCAGGGCAGTCTGGTGCTGTTCGTCGGCACCAAGCGCCAGGCCAAGGAGGCCGTCGAGCGCGAAGCCGCCCGCTGCGGCATGCCGTTCGTCAGCGAGCGCTGGCTGGGCGGCACCCTGACGAACTATCGCACCATCCGCGACCGCCTCAAGCGCCTGCAAGAACTCGAAGCGATGTGGCTGCCGGCCAACGAAAACCCGGCCAAGGTCGATCTGCCGTCCTACATGAAGACCATGCTCAACGAGTCCGGCAAGCTCGAACTGAGCAAGGCTCCCGACACGGCCGAGATCCGCGGCTACAGCAAGAAGATGGTCGCCACGCTCAACCGCGAGCTGATGAAGATCCAGCGCAACCTGTCCGGCATCCGCGACATGAATCGCCTGCCCGACGCGCTGGTCGTCGTCGATCCCAAGCGCGAACACATCGCCGTCAAGGAAGCGGCGCGCATGGGCGTCGCCACCGTGTCGCTCATCGACACCGACAGCGATCCCGACGTGGTCGATCTGCCGATTCCCGGCAACGACGACAGCATCCGCTCAATCGAGCTGATCCTGTCGAAGCTGGCCGACTCCGTGCTGGAAGGCAAGGCGGCGCTCCCCCCTGAGCAACAGCCGGCCATGAAGCCGCGGCCGGCCCCGACCAACGTCGGCAACGGCAGTCCGCCCGCCGCCGCGAACCCGAAGCCCGCCTCGGCGGTCGTAGAATAACGAACACCGGACCAACCTTGTCTTGCCAGCCCGCGGCGCAAGCAAGGGCATTCCTTGCTGGCGCCGCGGGCTGGTAGAGTTTTTGCGACGAAGGACGAAGCAGCATGGCTGAGATCACCGCGGAAGCCGTCAAGAAACTCCGCGACCGCACCGGCATTCAGATGATGAAGTGCAAGGCCGCCCTCCAGAAGGCCGACGGCGACATGGAGAAGGCCATCGACATCCTGCGCAAGGAGAACGTCGGCGCCGTCGCCAAGCTCGCCGAACGCGAGGCAGGCGAGGGTCGCATCGGCGTCTACATCGACCCCGCCAAACAAGTCGGCGCGCTCGTTGAACTGCGCTGCGAGACGGCCCCGGTCAGCAAGAGCGAGATGTTCGTGAAGTTGGCCAACGACCTGGCCAAGCAGGTGGCGCTGAAGGAAGCGAGCACGCCCGAGGCGCTGCTGGCCCAACCGTATGTCGATGACCCGAAAAAGACGGTCACAGAACGGCTGGCCGAGGTCGCCGGTCTGATGCGCGAGAACATGAAGCCGGTGCGCATGGCGCGGCTGACCGGCTTGCTGGGCAGCTACGTCCACCACGACGGCTCGGTCGGCGTGATGGTCCAGGTCGAGGGCGCGAAGGCCGATCCGCAGCTGTTGCGCGATGTGTGCATGCACATCACCGCCAAAAACCCGGCGGCCGCCCTGCGCGAGCACGTTCCGCAGGCCACCATCAATCAGGAACTCGACATTGCCCGCGCTCAGGCGGCGGCGACCGGCAAACCGGCCAACATCGTCGAGAAGATCGCCGAGGGCAAGATGAAGACGTGGTTCGCCGAGAACGTGCTGGCCGAGCAGCCGTTCGTCAAGGACGACAGCAAGACGGTCGGCGATCTGCTCAAGGCGGCCGGCCTGAAACTGGTCAAGTTCGTCCGTCTCCGCGTCGGCGAAATCGGATAGACCGCATCTTAAATCCACCAGCCCGCAGCGCCAGCAAGGGCGTCCCTTGCTGGCGCTGCGGGCTGGTTTTCTACCCACTTCTTATTTACCCGCCGGCGGATCGAGCGGCAGGAGCGGCTGCGACGGCGTTTGTCCGGCCGACGGCAGCGAGATCGCCGGCGGCGGAGCCGAGAGGTCCGGCTGCGGTGGTGCCGAAGACGCGGCGGGCGATTGCGCCGGCGGCGTCACGGGCTTGGCTAGATCCACCGGCAGCAGCGGCAGCGGACTGCCGGCGGGGCGAGCCGCGCCGAAGCTTGAGTTCGTCTTCGGCGTCTTGGAATGAGCCGGCGCGGCCGTCGTCTTCTTCGCCGGGGATGGACTGCTCGCCTCGGCGGGAGCGGCGCTGGGCAGCTTGACTCCGGCCGGCAACTCACTCTGCGGGAACACCTGATCCAGCGACATGGCCTCCATCGGATTGGGCAGCTGATCGGCCTTGTTGGGATCGATCTCTTCCGGCGCGGGCAGCGGCTCCATATTGTCCTTCAGCGGCGGCGCGTCCTTCCAGATCGTCGGCAGCGAGCCGGCGTTGATCTGCGGATAGAGGTTGATCGGTCCGCTCCTCTCCAGCGGAGTGGCCAGGACGCCGGTGGGCGCGGCCCGCTCGTGCAGCAGAAGCGCCTTGCTCCGCTCGCGCAGGTGCTCGACCGCGCGCTTCTGAGCCGCGACCGGGATGGGGCCTTCCGAGATGGTCACGTTGTCGTGCTGCAAGATCGTGCCCTTGGCGAACTCCCATCCGCAAATCGCGTTGTTGTAAGTGACGATGGCGTTGTACTCGGTGGCCAGGGCGTCGGCCCAGAAACGCTGCGCTTCCAGCAGCAGATCGAGAGTGGCGTCCTGGGCCCCGGCGCGATACTTCTCGTAGCGAACGCGGAGCTGCGTGCCGAACGACAGGCGCTGGGCACGCGCCGCCTTGATCTGGAAGTACGCCGACGACATGCGGCGATACTCCAGACCGAGGAAACGCTCCGCCTTCAACTCCTGATCTTGCAGCACCAGGAAGGCGCGGGCCAGCTGCAATTGCGACTGCCGCAATTGGGCGTGAGCGAAGCGGAAGCCCAGCGGCATGGCCAGACGCAGACCGACCGTCCAGTCGTTGAAGGTGTTGGACGCCAGATTGCGGAGGGCGTTGCCGGGGCTGGTCGAGTTGGCGAGATTGCCCGAGCCGTCCAGGCGATCGCCGATCGAGTTGCTGTCATAGCTGGCGAAGCTGCGCAGATCGGGCAGCAAAAAGTTCTTGGCCAGCTGCACGTTCAACTGCGACACCTTCACGTCCTGCCGGGCCATGTACAGTTCGGGGCGATTCTGAAGCGTCTCGTACAGGCCGGTTTCCCAGTTGGGGCGGTACTCGGCCAAGGTCGGCGCATCGCTGGGCACCAGGCGCGTGCCGTCCTCGATCTGCATGCCGAGGATGGCCCGCAACTGCCGTTCGTTGTCGAGCAGCGTGTCGATGGCCTGCAAGCGCTGGCTGCGGAAGAGGTTGTACTGGCCCTCGGACTGGGCGAAGTCGGCGAGGCTGACGCGGCCGACCTTGTACTTGGCGCCGACGATTTTCCAGGCCTCGTAGGCGAAACGCAGACCTTGCTCGCGGCTGTACAGCTGCCAGTACGAGCCGTACAGGTTCCAGTAGGCGGTTTCCACATTGAGCAGCATCTGGTTGACGTTGCGCTCGAACTCGGCCCGGTTCTGATTGAAGCGGATGCGGGCGATGACGATGCCCGGCGGGGTTCCCAGACCGACGCCGGAGAGATTGTTGAAGCCGCTGGGCAGGAACGTCCCCGCCGGCGGGCCGGTCAAACTGTTGGCCGGCGAGAACGGCAGCACCGAACCGGGGTGGAAGGCGCGCAACTGGTTGATCTCGACGCCGAAGCCCTGCAACAGAGGTTGCTCGAAGGTGAATTGCAGCGACGGCTGATAGTTGGGGTTCACGCGGGCCGGCAGGTTGGTGAAGGTGTACGGCAGGGTGAAGGTGATGCCGGCCACGCCGCCGGTGGGCAGCGGTTTATAGATGCCGGTCTGGAACTGGGCCGACTGCTGCACGATGGCGTTGATGCCGGACTGCACGCCGCCGGACTGAATGTTCTGCAAGGCCGAGGCGATGGGCTGATCAGTGTTGATCCAGGTCATGCTGGAGCCGATCACGGCGTCGAACTTGGCCAACGAGGCGTCGATGTTAGCCGCCGTCGTCGCGGGGTCCATCGCCAGCACGCGGATGGAGTCGGAGCCGCTGGGCGGCGACCCTTGCGGCGCCGCGAGCAGGTTGTCCAGGCCGATGCCGGGGAAGAGCAAGCTGGGCTGGCCGACCGTGCCCTGCTCCAGGGCGATGGCCACCGCCTCGGACAACGACAGATAGCGGATCTGCCGGTCCAGGTTGTAGAGCGTCGGTGGGGCGTTGGTCATCTGGACGGTCGGATTGCACCCGACGTTGGGGTTCTCCTGCAGGTTGCTCGGCACCGGACCGTGGTAGATGTTGTACTGGTCTTCGGTGAGGAAGACGCGCCCCTTGCATCCGGCGAGGATCGTTAGCAGCAGCGTCAGCCCGCAGAAGGAGGACTTCCAGACCATAGTCTTTTCCCCGTTCAATCACGCCAGTCGGCCCGGCCGAACGGAACCCCCCGACCCGCCGTGAGGGTTGGGCAATCCCTCGCCGCGCACGGATCTCCGGTTCGGTGAGCATGGACAAGGACAGGTACAGCCTATATCGGCAATGACGGTCTTAACATCTAGGGGAGTTTTTCCGGATATACGGATCGAATCGGTTCCGCGGCCGCGCCTCGGCAAATTAGGCGATGCGGGCGAAGAAAAATTGGCGATGCGTCCGCGGATGGCGGAGGCGGGTCGAAGGGGCGCGGCGGGTCGAGGCAGGAAACCAGGAATTAGAGGCGGTCGGGATCTTCTGGGTTCCAGCGCGGCGCGATGCCGACGTAGGGCAGGCCGAGCAGACGTTTGATCGCCGCCCATTCGCCGACGTCGTTGCCTTCCGCCCGATGGCCGATCCACTGGAGCAGGTAGCCGAGGACGATGGCGCCGACGCCCCAGTACCAGGGCAGCAAGAACAGCAAGACCACGCCGCAGACGGCCAGGGGAATGCCGATCAGGTGGATGGCGAAGTTGAACGGCAGTTGATGGCGCAGCCTCCAGCCCCGCAAGCGCCGGCGCAGAAAGCGCAGGATCGGCCAGCGCCGGCGAGGCGGATTGACGGCGGAAGTTGATGTTTCGCTCATGATCTTTCCATCGTCCGCAGTTTCCTTACTAGCCCGGAGCGCCGGCGACGGGCGCGTTCGCTTGTCGCTGGCGCTCCGGGCTAGTAATGTCTTCACGTCCCCCTCACATTCGCTCTACCGTGCGGATGCCCAGCAGATCGAGGCCGCGTTGAATCACCCGCGCCGTCAGATCGCACAGCAGCAGCCGGCTTTGTCGAAGTTCCGGCGTTTCCGCTTTCAGCACCGGGCAGTTCTGGAAGAAGCCGCTGTACGTCTTCGCCAGATCCCACAGATAACTGGTGATCGCGCTTGGCTTATACTCCGCCGCCGCCGCCGTCAGCGCGTCGTGGAAACGCAGGAGTTGCAACGCCAACGCTCGTTCCTCGCCGGTTGGCAGCGACACCGGCGGCGGATTCGCGCGCAAGGAGGCCACATCCACATCACCCTTGCGCAAGATGCCCCGGTTGCGTACGTAGGCGTATTGCATGTAGGTTGCCGTGTTGCCGTCCATCGCCAGCATCTTGTCCCAGTTGAATACGTAATCCGATTCCCGATTCTGGCAGAGGTCGGCGTACTTGACCGCGCCGATGCCGATGGCTTCAAAAACTTGTTCCCGCTCCTCCGATGTCAACTCTGTTATTTCGCCGCCGCGCTGGGCCGTCTCGACTTGATTGCGCAGATACACCAACTCGGCGCGGGCGACCGCTTCATTAAGCAGGTTTTCCAGCGAAGCCGCGCCGCCCTCGCGCGTCTTGATCGGCTTGCGGTCTTGACCGAGAATCGAGCCGAACGAGATGTGCGACAATTCGACACGGTCAGTCCTCCACCGCCGCGCCACATCGAACAGATTTTTGAAGTGCAGCCCTTGCCGGAAATCCACGACGTACAGAATGGCGTCGGGCTGCCACTCCTCCAGTCGATACTTGATGGTCGCCAGGTCGGTCGTCGTATAGGTGAAGGCTCCATCACGCTTCTGCACCAGCGCCGGCGGCTCGCCCTCCTTGAAGAAGACCGCGACCGCGCCCTCACTGGAACGGGCGATGCCGCGCTCCACCAGATCGCGCACCACACCGGGCAGCGCGGGCTGATAGAAACTCTCGCCGAACTGATGGTCGAAGCAGACATCCAGGCGGCCGTAAATCCGCGCGATCTCCTCGTAACAGGCGGGCATGAACTGTTCCCACAGGCGCCGATTCTCCGGATCGCCGGCATGGAGCTTGGCCGTCTCCTCGCGATAAGCCGTGGTAATGGGGTTCGGAGTCGCCGGCTCCTCATCGTCCTCGTCCTGATCCTTGGATCGCCGCAGCGCCTGCAAATAAGCCCGCGCAATCTCCGGCAATGGGTCGTTGCGAAACGCGGCCGAGTCCTGGAACCGGCTGAGGCCGAGCGCGAGCGTCGCAAAAGTCTTGTCGAGGTTGCGCACCTCGATGTAGAGCCGGGCCAACTCCCGCACCGGATCTTTCTCGTACGCTTCCCGATTCAATAGATGCTTGTATCCATACAAAAGCATCCCAAACTGCGTGCCCCAGTCGCCCAGATGATTGTCGCTGATGACCTTGTGACCCAGAAAGCGCAGCAATCGCGCCAGCGCATCGCCGATGATGGTGCTGCGCAGATGGCCGACGTGCATCGGTTTGGCGACGTTGGGAGAACTGTAGTCGATGACGAAGGTGCGCGGCGCCGCGACCGGCGCAACGCCGAGCCGGTCGTCTGTCGCCATGTCCCGCACCTGACGCGCGAGCCATTCGCTCGTCAGCGTCAGATTGATGAACCCCGGCCCCGCGATCGCGGGAGGAGCCAGCATATCGTCAAGTTGCAGGCGCTCCACGATGGCCTTCGCCACCTCCGGCGGCTTCTTGCCGAGTTGCTTGGCAAGCGGCATCGCGCAGTTGGCCTGATAGTCGCCGAAGCGGGCGTCCTGCGCCGGCTTGAGCATGACGGCGTAGACGGCCGGGTCCGAGACCAGGCCGGTCAGTGCCTCCTGGAGTTTTTGCTGCAACAGCGCGAGAACATTCATGGTTCCAACCGCCCCCAGTCCTGCGAAGCCGACACCGTCTCCATACGTCGGCGGGACGGCGGACTGTTCCTTCAGCGAACCTTAATACCGGCGCTCCCAATCGACGCGCGGGGCGTCGGCCCACAACTCCTCGATGGCATAGTATTGACGCGTCGGGTCGTCGAAAACGTGGACCACCACGTCGCCGTAATCCTGGACGACCCACCGGCTGGACTCGTAGCCCTCGACGGACAGACGGCGGTCGCCCTGGCCGTGCAAGGCAGCGTCGATTTCCTCGGTGATGGTGTGGATTTGCCGCCGGCTGTTGCCGGTGGCGAGGACAAAGAAATCGTAGAGGGGAGTGATGCCCCTCATATCGAGAACCAGTACATCGCGCCCTTTGTTTTCCGTGGCCACGTGAGCGGCCAGGCAAGCGCGGTCGAGAGAACTTGAAGTTAGGAACTGTTCCGTTCGTTGCGTGACGAGTTTCAAGAGACCTCCTTCCGGTTTTGCGATCCGAGAGAGGAGGTCGGCCCATTACGCGCCGGAGATGTGCGATGCTTCACCGTCACCTCCCTTGGTCACCTCCAGACCGGATCAAGCCAGTCCCATGCACGGAAAACCACAGCCGGGAGCGACGCGCTCCCTCAGAGATGCCGAACCGCCGTCCGGTCAGACCATCCCTCCTCCCCTATCATCTCGCGTCTCGCCAGCCTCGTCAAGCTTCCTCCGCCCAACTTTTGCGGTTCGAGGATGCGGGTTGGGAGTGTCGCATCAATTGTAGCGGCCCGGACGGACCCGTCCGCCCTCACTTGGCTGTTTCGCCTTCCATCAACCAGACAAGCCACGGCCGATCGGGTTCGCCGGTTGGACGTATTTGTTCGACCCAATTCGCCAGCCCGCAGCGCCAGCAAGGGATCTGCCCTTGCTGGCGCTGCGGGCTGGTAAATCAGGCTTTTGAAAAGAGCGTCATCGTTACGGCTCATTCACCTGCATGGAGGCGCTGAGCACCTTGGCGATGCGCTCGTGCGACTCCTCCAGGTGCGCCCGCGTCGTGTCATCCACCTCCGCTTGTTTGTCGCCCAGCGCGGCGTCGATCCGCTTGCCGATGTCGCGCAGGTGCATCCGCGCCAGGCTGCGGGCGTCCGGCGGCACGGGACCGCGACCGCCCAGAACCAGGCCAGACAGGTTTTTCAGATGCTCGCGCTGCAAGTTGCGGCGGATCACCGACGACGAAACGCGGCGCTTGCCCTCCTTGGCGTCCTTGTCCGCGGCGTCGCTCCAGATGCCGTCCGTGACGGCGCGGAACACCTCCGCGATGGTGAGCGGTTTCTCTTCCTTCTCGGTCTTCAGGGCGTTGTTCTGGATGCGCGCCAGCACAGACGGGTTGAACACCTGACCGAGAACGATCCGCTGAATTCCGAGGATCTTCTGATGCAGCGGATAATCGACCGAACCCATCGCCGCGCCTTCGTTGCCCCAGTGCATCCAGCGGTCGGCGCCGAGGCGGCGCAACAGACGCGGCGAGAACTTGAAGTGCTTGTCGGAGAGCGTGTGTTCCTGCAAGAACTTTAGCGCCTCGCGCTGCTTGTCGGCCTTGACGGGCACGAACGGATCGCGGGCGTTGGGATCGTTGCGATGATCGCGGTGCATGTGCTCGCCGCCGATGAAGTTGGCGGTGAGGTGGGCGCCGTTGCCGTACTGCATCAGCAGCACGTTGAAAGCCAGGCGGGCGCGCTGATAGCCCTCGCCCTTGTCCACCACGCGGTCCTCCAATCCCTTGAGCAGTTCCTCGGCCAGCAGGATGCGGTCCTGGGCGAACTTCATCGGGTCGGAGCCGAGATCCCAGACGTTGACCAGTGGATCGGCTGTGCTGAACATGTCCTCGTCGGTGGCGTAGTCGTGGCCGGCCTTGGCGCTCTCCTTGGCCAACTCGCGGAGCTTCTCGACCTCGCCTTCGGTGCCGCCGGACAACGGCTTGTAGGCGTAGGCGATGGCCCAGTAATCGTAAGGCCCGATGGTGGTGCTGAAATAATCGCCTTGCTTGGTGCCTTTGGGAGCGAGGTTGATGGGCGCGTAATCCATCACCGAGCCGATCAGTCCTTGCTTGCGCGTGATGCTGGTGTCGTGCAGCTGCTCGTTTTTGAGCATGGTGCTGGCCTTGAAGTTGTGCCGCAGGCCGAGCGTATGGCCGACCTCGTGCATGGTCACTTCCTTGACCGCCTGCTGGATCAACTCGTCGGGCGCCTTCTCGCCGGGCTTGGCTTCGCCGCGAGCGGCAAGCGTCATGGCGGCCATGCCCAATTCGTAGCGCATGTGAGCGCCGCACTGGCAAAGTCCCTGGCGCGTCGCCATCAGCCGCGCCCGCGAGCGGTTCTCCTCGGCCTTCTTGGGATCGTTCCAGCCTTCGCCGAGCGACTGCGCGCGGCGGTCGGGCGCGAGCGGATCGAGCAGGCCCCAGCCTTGCCGGGTGGCCTGGATCAGACTGGCCGGAGCGCCTTCGCCGCGGAACAGTTTGGCCTCCTCGCGCCAGAAGCGCACCATGCTGGCGTCGAAAATGATGTCGGCGTCGATGATTTCGCCGGTCAGCGGATTGGCGCGCGACGGACCCATCGCGAAGCCCTGGTCGGTCGTGATCCAGCGGAAGGTGTTGTAATTGATGTCCTCCGGATCGAAGTCTTCGCTTTCCTGTTGTCGCACCTCGATGGCGTCGCGGAAGCCGATCTTCTCGAACGCCTTGTTCCATTCGAGAATGCCTTCGCGCACCGCCGCCCGGTACTCGTCGGGCACCGATTTCTCGATCCAGAAGACGATCTTCTTTTTCGGCGCCGACAATTTGTTGGGATGCTTGTCATCGACCGGCTCGGCGCGTTCCAGCCGCCAACGGTTGACGAAGCGCAAAAACGACGTGTCCTCGTTGTCGGAGCTGAAGTCTTTGACGGCGCTGAGGAAGTAGCCGACGCGGTCGTCGGCGAGTCGCGGCTTGTAACCGCTGTCGGGCAGCTCGCACAGGCCGTAGTGAATGACCACGGTCTTGCCGCGGCTGTCGATGACGCCGTCGTTGCCGCCGAACGAGAAGCCGCGTCCGCCGTCGAAGGTGGCCGCCACTTCCAGCTCGACGTTGTGCTTGAACGCCTTGACCTTGTGCCAGGTGCTGCGGTTGGCATCGAAGGCGCCGAAGCCCAGCTGGGCGAAGTCGGCCATGAAGATGTCATTTAGGTTCAGCAACACCGCTTGATTGTGCGGGTTGATGGCCTTGATGCGCAGAGCCAGCAGCACGGAGTCGGCGTAGGTGGTTTCGACGGCGTGGGCGGCCGGCGAGCCGGCCTTGGCCCGGAAGCGGACGTTGCGGCGCACCAGATGCACCTTGTCGCCGACACGCTTGAAGAGCAGCACCCATTGTTCGTCGAAGTTGAGGGTGTAGCCGCCGAGTCCGCCGCCCTTGGCGATGGCGATCGGGCACAGGAACGGCTTGCCCAGCTGATCGGGCTTGATCTCCGCGAACAGGTTTTCGTCTTTGTGATGCAGTTTGAATAGGCCGTCGTGTTCCTTGGCTCCTTTGACGACCTTGTCGAAGTCCTCGAACTTTTTGGCCGAATCCCCCGACGCCGGTTCGGCGTGCCCGAACAGGCCGAGAGTCAGCGCCGCCAGCGGTAGCACGACCAGCAAGGTGCGTTTCATGGGTACTCCTCACAATGGGAATAGGTTCCGACAACGTCGCCGTTACGGCCGACATCCACGGTTGGTCGATCCGATTGCCTGAAGTGGCAAACTCAACTTAACTTGTCCAGTCTATCAGAACAAGACGGCCGCGAACGGCAGTGATGCCAGAGACGGCGACCAGCTGCGCTGCAAAGCATGCAGAGTTTCCGTTCACTGGTGTCAACGAGGAACATCAGCATTTGCTGTGGATCGGCGGAGGTCTCCCATTCGGCTTCCGTCATGCCTTACCCCTTCTTGCCGAGGATGCGATCCAGGGCGTCCGAGGTCTGATAAATCAGCGCCTCCGGGTAGTGCGGGAACGGATGAAAATACTCGAAGGTGAGATAATCGCGATAATTGATTTTATCGAACGCATCCATCACGGCCGGCCAGTTGGTTGTACCGTCCAAGAGCGGGCGGAACGACTCCAGCGAGTGATCGGTGCCCTTCTTGGTGAACTCCTTCAGGTGGACGTTCTTGATGCGGCGGCCGAGCAGGGCGATCCAGTCTTCGGGGAACTGAAACAGCATGATGTTGCCGGTGTCGAAGTGGACGCGTACGTGCCTGCTGTGGAAGCTGTCCACGAAGGCGTTCATGTCCTGCGGACTAAGCAGATAGCCATTGAAAAAAATGTTCTCGATGTTCAGATAGACGCCGAGCTTCTCCGCTTTTGGGGCGAGCTTGCCGATGGATTCGCGGGCGCGGCGATCGCACACATCGGCGGCGACCGGCTCCGAATCCTTGATCCACGGCACGTACACGGCGCCCGGCACGACGAGGACGTTCTCGGTGCCGAGATCGTGGGCCGCCTGCATCATCAACTCGGCCAGTTCCATGCCGCGCGTCCGCTCCGCCACCTTGTTGCTGGTCAGCGAATACGGCCAGTACAAAAACGAGCAGATCCCGCTGATGGCGATGCCGATGTCGGCTGCCATCTTGCGGATGGTCTGATATTCCTTCGTGCCGGACTTCGGCGACAGATCGTTTTCCAGATCGTAGTTCAGTTCGATGCCGTCGAAGCCGGCGTCCTTTGCTAATTGCAGACACTCGCGGAGCGTCATGCGCTGGGGATAGGGAAACGCCCAGAGGTTGATTGACTTCTTCATGTCAGAGCGGCGCGTTGCGGCGCGGCGTGGATCGGGCCGCGCGGCCGGAGCGGCCGGCGCTTTTTCGCCCAAAGCCAGCGCGGAGCCGCCGGCGACCAGGGCGGAGAGGAGCGCATCGCGACGGTCGAGGCGAGGCGTATCCGATTTCGGTTGATTGTCAGACATGGTTCGCTCCTTGCGGAATCGCGGATCATCGTTGTTCGTCTCGTTATCCTGCACCGGAACCCCTGGCATTGCAAGAGGCGAGCGGGAAAGACCCATACCAGAGCGGGGAATTGTCGACACGAGATGCGGAGGATGAGCGGGGGCGGAGGGGTGATTTTCGTTGACAACAAGGAGCGTCGCGGATTTATTAAAAGAGTGGAGAACCTGCCCGCGACTCGCTCACCTTGAGAGAAGAACCCACCTGTAAGGGGACCATCATGGACGTTGCGCGACCGTCTGGCCCAAGCGCCCTGTTCCCGGCGCTGCTGGCGCTGCTGGTGTCTGGTTCCGTCTCCCACGCTGGGGAGCGCGTCGCGCCGTTCCCGTCGCCGCGCGAGAGCGCTACCCGAGTCGATGCCGCCTTCCAGCGCTCCCTGCCCGCTCCGGTTGATGACGAAACCTTTCTGCGCCGCGTTTCTCTCGATCTGGCCGGCAAGTTGCCCAGCCCCGAAGAGATGCAACGCTGGAACGCCGATCGCGCCGCCGACAAGCGCGTCCGGCTCATCGACCGCCTGCTCCACAGTGAGGCGTACGCCGTCAACTGGGGGCGCTACTGGCGCGACGCCGTCACCTACCACGTGCCCTCCAGCGGCAACTACCTGCACTGGAAACTGTTTGATGCGTGGTGGACCGATCAGTTCCGCCGCAATCGGCCCTGGGACCAGGTCGTGACGACCCTCGTTACCGCCAGCGGCATCAACGACGAGACGGCCCCGGTCAACTATCTGACGGCGCTGTACGGCAACCCGGTGGAGATCGCGGCCACCACGAGCCGGGTCTTTCTCGGCGTGCAGATCCAGTGCGCCCAGTGCCACCACGCCAAGACCGAGCCGTGGAAGCGCGAGCAGTTCCACGAGTTCGCCGCCTTCTTTGGACGGGCGCGGCTGGTGCAGCACAAGGACGTGGACGGCCGCGGCACTCCCTACGCCATCGAGGGCCGGGCCGACGGCCAGTACGGCATGACCGACAAGAAGGATCCCGGCCATCTCATCGCCATGCAGCCGCGCTTTCTCACCGGCGAGAGCGTCAGCATCAACGCCGACGACGAGGAACGCCGTCAGGCGCTGGCGCGTTTCCTCACCAACCCAAACAATCCGTGGTTCGCGCGTTGCTACGTCAACCGCATGTGGTCCTGCCTTCTGGGTTGGGGCTTTTATCCGACCGTCGCGGACCTCGGCGGCCACCTCAAGCCACGCTACCCCGAGGCACTTGAGATCCTCGTCAAGGACTGGATCGCTTCGGGCTACGACATGCGCTGGCTGTTCCAGGCCATCGCGCTCACGCGCGCGTATCAGGGACGGATGCAGGCGCCCGGCAGCGCTCTGAGTTCGCCGGCGGCCTGTCCCGCGCGGCTGCGGCCCGAACAGGTGTTCGAGTCCATGCAGAAGGCGCTCGGCTTCGACGAGAACGACAAGACCATCCCCGCCCCCGCGCCGTCCTCCAGTCCCGCCGTGCAGCGGCACACCGGCCTGCGCAACATGGTCTACCAGATGTTCAAGGTCGATCCCTCCCTGCCGCCGAGTGAGGTGCAGGGCACCATTCCGCAGGCGCTTGGGATGATGAACAGCGCACTCGTCCACGCCGCCACGTCGTCCCGCGGCAAGACGGTCCTCGCCGACCTGCTCGCCCAAAAAAAATCGGACGACGAGATCATCGCCGCCCTGTACGAACGCGTGCTGGCGCGCAAGCCGACCGCGGCGGAGAAGGCCATCTGTCTCCGCCACGTTCGCAAGGTCGAGAAGCGCGAGGAGGCGCTCGAAGACATCCTGTGGAGCCTGGTGAATTCGACTGAGTTCTTGCTCAAAAAGTAGGATGCCATGCTACCCGTCCAGACCTGTGTCGATGTGCGTGTCAGCGGCCGGGGAGTGGTGAACCGGCGTGGTTTTCTGCGCTGCCTTGCCGGAGGGACGACGGCCGCGGCCGGCTTGCGCGTCAGCGAGTGCCTGAGCGCCCGCGCGGACGAGATACGCCGGCAGGGCAAGGCGTGCATCCTCCTGTGGATGGCCGGCGGGCCGAGCCAGTTTGAGACGTTCGACCCCAAGCCGGGCGCCGACACGCAGGGACCGACGCGGGCCATCGCCACTACGGTGCCGGGCCTGCGGATCGCCGAGCATTGGACGCACCTGGCGCCGTTCATGAACGAGGTCGCCCTGCTGCGCTCCCTGACCGGCAAGGAGGGAAACCACGGCCGAGCGACGTATCTGCTGCACACGAGTTATCCTCCCTCCGGCGGCATCGTCCATCCGGGCTTCGGCTCGTCGGTGGCCCACGAACTGGGCGACAAGGACTTCGACCTGCCGCACTTCGTGAGCATCTCCGGGCCGAGCGTCGGGCCGAGCTATCTCGGCGTGCGCTACGCCCCCTTCGTGATTTCCAATCCCAATCAACCGCCGGACAACCTGCCTTCACCCGTGCCCGGCTCGCGCCTCGGCCGGCGGCTGGACCTGCTTGAGGAACTGGAGTCCGAGCACGCCCGCGGCGCGGCCGCCGCGCTCGTGAAGGACCATCAGACGCTCTACCGCCAGACGAGCCGCATGGTGCTCAGCCCACGGACGAAGGCGTTCGACCTCGACCGCGAGCCGGACCGGATGCGGCAGCGCTATGGGCGTTCGGCGTTCGGCCAGGGTTGCCTGATGGCCCGGCGCCTCATCGAGGCGGGCGTGACGTTCGTCGAGGTGCAATCGAGCGGCTGGGATACGCACAGCAACGAATTGGCTTCGCTCAAGAAATTGATCCCGGCGGTGGACCAGGGCACGGCCGCGCTGCTGGCCGATCTGAAGGCGCGCGGCCTACTGGAGCGAACGTTGGTCGTGTGGATGGGCGAGTTCGGCCGCATGCCGGACATCAATCTGGCGGCGGGACGCGACCACTATCCTCAGGCGTGGAACGTCTTCCTCGCCGGCGCGGGCGTCAAGGGCGGCCGCGTCATCGGCGCCACCGATGACCGCGGCATCGAGATCGTGCGGCGGCCGACGAGCGTCGAGGATCTCTTCTGCACGTTCTGCCAGGCGCTGAGTATCGATCCGCGCACCGAGACGCAGAGCAACGTCGGCCGGCCCATCAAGATCGTCGAGCACGGCGCCGCCGTTCACGAAGTATTCTAACCCTTGCTCGGCCGCACGCGGCCCAAGAGATCTCAATCATGCGATGCGCGGCTTTGCTTCTGTCCCTGCTGCTGGTGTTCGCCGTTTCGGCCGCGGAGGTCGAGAGCCGACTGCTGACGCATTACGTCCCGCAAGATCTTTTGGAGACGACGGTGCGCACGGAGAAATGGAGCGAGGTGCCGCTCGCCGTCAAGGGCGGGCTGCGCAAGGGCGACGTGGTGCGCATCTGGGCCGGCGGGCTGATCGACCGGGGCGACGGCGAGACGCCCGGACAGAAGGTCAACGGTCCCGCCGGCGCGCCGGCCGACCCCGTGCCTGGCGGCAACCTCGCCCTGGCGCCGGACACGGAGCTGGCCTACGCCCTGCTCTTCAAGAGCGAGACATCCGGCCCGAAGAAGTGCCTCGCCGCCGGCAAACCGCTTGAGATCAAACTCGGCAAAGACGGAGAGCGGTTATGGGTTGGCTTCAACGACGAGCGCGGCCGTTACCTCGACAATCATCTCGGCAAGGGCCGACGCCATGAGTTCGATCCGCTCTGGGTGCGCATCGAGGTGGTGCGGATCGTCATCGACTGACGAGCGCCGGAGCATCCTTGGCGAGTCACTGCACTCCGGCGCTCGTCCGTCCGTTACGCCGGCGGCCGAACCTGCGTGACCGTGATGCTGGTTGATGTATCGGTTTCCGACATGCCGTCGGGGATGGTATCGAAATGACCGCTGACCGCTCCCGCCGTCACCACTTTGAACGACTTGCCGACCATCGGCGTGTAACCTAGCAAGACGAGCGTACCCGACATCTGCGCTGGGCCGGTCACGGTCAACGCCGCAGGGGCGCCGAACCCGCCGCCCACGGCCAACGCCAGCGTGCCGCTTGATCGCTGTACGTAAGAAGCGAGACCCACCGTGCTGCTGCTCAGGTCCAGTTGCAGATAGCCGGGGTTGTCCACTTCGCCGCCCCCGGTCAGCGTGCTGAAGGTATTCACCTCCAGGTTGCCCTCAAGCGTGTCGATGGCGCCGACCGGCACGGTCAAAACGGCGGTGCCGCCGCCGCCGCCGGGATTGCCGACTTCCAGAAAACCGGGGCCGGAGTCGAGCATGAAGCCGTTGACCGAGGTGAAGGCGCCCAGGAGCGTCACGTTGCCCATCAACTGGAACACGCCGTCCAGCACATCGGGAGCGGCCCCCATCGCCGTGTTGGACAGCACCAGGCCGGCGCCGCTGGTCACGCTCAGGAGGCCGTCGTTGAGGAAGGGAGCGCTGATGACGGTGGGGGCGCTGGCCGGTGACGTGGCCTGGATGGTGCCCAGCGGCAAGTTCGAGAACAAGGAACCCGGGACGCCGGTGATGGCCGGCAGCGATATTTCCAGAGTGCCCGTCGCGCTGATGAGCGTGCCGGGACCGATGCCGGGCGCGCCCAGGCTGAGGGGGGCGCCGCCGTCCAGGCGGCTTAACGGCGACATGTTGGTGAGGGTGCCGGCCAGAGCCTTGGCGCCGGCGCCGCTGGCGAGGAGTTCGCCGGACCCTTCGATGGTGGTGCCGCCGCCCAGGGCCAGGGTGCCGCTCAGCCAACTGAAGATGGCGTACTCATCGAGGGCGCCGGTCGTCGCCGTTGGTCCGGAGAGAAGGCCGCCGCTGAGCACCATGGTCATGGTGTTGTCTTGGAGCGTGCCGTCGATTTGGACGGCGGCGGAAACGATGACGGAGCCGCTGCCGGTTCCGAGGGTGGCGCCGGTGGTGAACTCGCCTGTGGACCCTGCGGCGAAGGTGAAGGAGGAGTTGGGTCCGGCGTCGAGATTGCCGTTGAGGTCGCCTGGTCCGATGAGGGCGCCGCTGGCGAAGATGGCCTGGGTGCCTCCGGGACCGGAGCTGTTGAGGTTGATGAGGCCGGCGTCGATGACCGAGCCGCCGAAGTAATTCGATCCGGGAACCGGAGACAGAGGGAATCCCGGTGGGCCGGATGTCGGCGGGTTGTTGTCGATTTTGAGTTGGGAGGGCTGGGGCGGGCCGCTGGTGATGATGAGGGTGCTTCCCGCCACCGTGACGATGCTGTTGACTTCGGCGAGCCGTCCGCCGCTGATGGAAACCACGCCTACACCACCGGGGATGGCCACATCGTCCGCGGGGGTCGGAATGTGATCGGCACCACCACTCAAGTCCGTCCAGTTGGCAACGTCAAACCAATCCGCAGGGGCCGCAAGAGTGCCGATGCCGCTGAAGGCCATGGCATCGAGGACCAAGCGATCTTCCAGAATTTCCAGTCGTGGTCTCGAATAACGAGACGTTCGGATCGGCTTCCGTCGCGAAGTGAATCGGGACGGTTTTCGCCATAGGCGTTTCAAAAAGGATAACATAAAAGGTCTCCTTAGGGCGAAAAAAGTGCGCACCAACCCCCGTAAAGGCACCGTTTTAGGGTTTCTTGTCTCTGCTCGGACTGGGACTAGCTATTATCCGCACCGGGAAAGTGTCTTTTGGGCGCAGACTCGCGATTCCTTCACTCAATTCCTTCGCGGTGAAAGGTAGTTTCGCTGTCAAGTCTTTCATGGGATGCGAACGCTTAAGGAACAACAGAGCGAAGGATGTACATAGAGTTGATTTGTACGGTTTAGCTTTCTCGGAGAAAGCTCTCTCCGGTGGCACATCGGGCCACCATCCGGATCGCGTCTGGTTGCTGAGGAGGCCTTCCGCCCCCCAACGATACCAATCTTTGTCTCCGATAGTCGGCAAGTTGAAGAGCATTCCTACACGCTCCACCGACCAGAGAAAATACAACTCTTCATGTGCCCTTCGCTTTTGAAAGTCACCGGAAGGTTTGCCGATTTGCCGAGACAAAGCCGCTAAACCGCGTAGGACATGAACGTCCTTTCCGCCCTCGACGGGTGAACCGGGGGTGGAAAGTTTCAAGCCTCGGCCAATCGCTAACGCGATCAGTCCGACGCAGGTCATGGAGCGTCTTGATCTTGCACTGAGTTCCTTATCAGAGCCATATAACCAAAATCCACCGGGATAGATATGGAACCGCTCGAAACGTTCGACTGAAATCTCCAAGGTAGAATCGACACGGACATCATGGCGGCGTGCGGCCCATAACCCCAGCAACGCGAATTGGGTGTTGGAATTATCCGTCCATCCATCCAGGGATACGCGGTTCAACGCATCCACCTTAGCATCAGCGGTGAGTTCAGGATCCCGCCAAGACAAGCGATTGGGACTTTGGAACACTGTCAGAGATTGCAACGCCGCCGGCACTTCTATTTCTTCCAGCGCTTGACCTCTCGTTCGTTCTCCCCCCTTCATCCGCTTGTTCAGTTCTTCCAGGCAGGAAAGCAAGTCGGTCGCATTCTTATCATCCAAAATGGGGCAGCGATAAGCCCATCCACCTGTCCGGTGCTGTCCCGCAATCAAGCGCAAGGCGCATCCCTGGATTAGTTTCTTGTCCTTGGGATCGCCGAGACGATCGAAGAACAAGATAGCCAATGGCAATTCATAGGTGTGATCCGTGAGCGGAGTTACTCGGCGGAGGAACTCGGCCGCTTTCTGGATCACCGGATCATCGGCCGATACACCGGATTCCAGCAAGGCGTAAGCCGGTAAGGCGCATTGCCCCACTAGATATCGCCCATCGTTGTACATTTTCCAGCCAAAATCGCCGTCCTTCGTCTGCGCCTTTTTCAGAAACGCCACGCCCTTGTCAATGGCCTGATCGACCTTGGCCTGCTCTTCCTTGGTCAACGGCTTGGGATCGGCGATGGCAGGCGTCGCACACGCCAGCATCAGCAAGCCACCTAGGAAAACCGTACCGGCACGCAGTCCCTTGGCAGATATCGACGACATGGTATTTCCTCCCCTGAGTTGGGCGACAACAGACCACGGCCCTCTCTACGGCTGCGGCTCCTCCGGTTCGCCATCCACGATATGAGGCTCGTCCGCTTCGCCCTCGGGCAGTTCCTCCTCCTTGACGACCCAGACGAGCACGCCTGGGACACGTTTCGGCCACCACATCTCCGGGTCGTCCAGTCGCGGTGCAGGTTGCTCGGGCATGACAACTCCTCGCCGATAGACATTCTACGATGACGGAATGGCCCGGTGACGTTGCGGAAGCGCGGCGGCGGAAGACGGACGTCGCCTGCGCGGATGCTTGCGCAAGAAATCAGAGATAAGGAAGATGATAAAAGGAGAAAATATCAGCAGACGTTCGGCGCATGGCGCATGGCGCATGGCGCAGATGTTTTGTCGATTGGGTTTTCCAGACGTGGGCAGCGCGGCATGGCAGCAATCCTTGGGTGTTGGGGTTGAGTGCAACCACCCTCCCTATCCTATGCCTCGGATGAGAATGAGTGTAGACAGTGCAAGGAGCGTCGTCAACCAACTTTCCCCCTTTTTCTCAAGTTTTTTCCGCTGTGGAATCGGCAAAGACGGAGAGCGGTTATGGGTTGGCTTCAACGACGAGCGCGGCCATTACCTCGACAATCATCTCGGCAAGCGCCGACGCCATGAGTTCGATCCGCTCTGCGTACGCATCGAGATGGTACGGATCGTCATCGACTGATCTTCATATTGAACCGCCAAGACGCCAAAAACGCCAAGATCGAGAAAGAGAGAAGAGTACACGGATTCTCTTTCTTTCCTTGGCGTTTTTGGCGTCTTGGCGGTTCACTTTTTGAGCGTCTTTGAAGATTAACGTTTCTCCCGTTCCCACCGCGCCTGCGTTTGCAGCGAGCGGAAACGCGGCTGCCAATCGCCGTCGGCGAGACGGCGATACAGTTCGCGCGCCCGCTCGGCTTGCCCCGCCTGACGCAGATTGCCGGCGCGGAACCAGAGGAGCTGCGCGTTGGTCGGCTCCGACTCGAACGCCGCCTGGAAGGCGCGATCGGCCAGCGTCAGCTCGCCGCGTTGATTCAGCGTCTGCGCCAGCCGCAGCCACGGCTCGGCCTCGTTGGGGCGCTCGGCCACCGGCGTCGTCAGATAGTCCCAAGTCAACTCGCGATCGCCGAGTGTTTGCAAGATGTCCGCCGCCGTGCGGCATGCTTCGCCGGACTCGCGGTCCAGCGCCCGCCAGCGGTCGGCCGTGCGGACCACCTTGGCCTGGAAGCCGGCCGGCTCCGCCAACTTCAGCGACGCCAACGCTTCCGCTTGCGTCTGATAGTGCCGCAGCAGCGTTTCGTAATCGCTCCGCACCTGGCGCAAATTGATGATCTCCGGCAGATGCTCGTATTCCAAGGTGAGCGCCTGTTCCAGGCATTCCATCTGCCGGGCCGGCATGGCGCGCCGCTCGGCCAGCTTCGCCGCCAACCGCCATAGCGCCGCCTGGCGCGATTCCTTCGCCTCCGCCAGCAGTTCGCGGAGCATCTTATCGGCCTGGGCGAACTGGCCCGTCTGCCACAAAAACGACAACCCGGCCAACCGAACCGGCAGCGAATCCTTGTCGCCGGCCACGTCCGCCAGCGCCAGCGCCAGCAGATGATTGGCCAGCGGTTGATCGTCCACCTGCCAGCACTGCGTCGCCAACGTCAGCACGACCGGCCGGCGTTTCCGCTCGATCAGTTTTGTCGCCGTCTTCCGCAGCAGTTGGCCCCATTCGCTGTCTTCCAGCAGCGCCGCCCGCAAATCGCCGTCGAACAGCGGCAGACGGTCCTCCTTCAGCGTCCGCTCGTACAGTTCGCGGAACTGCTTCCGCGCCTCGGCCGCTTGCCCGCTCTTGTAGAGACTGCGTGCCTGCTCGTAGCGAGCGGCGTAGGCCAGGCCAGGCACGTCGGCGAACAGGCTCCACGACTCGGCGAGGGCGCGATGCACGGCGCGCGTGTCCTTCTTGTTGGCCTCGTCCTCGCGGGCGCGGTCCTGGATGAGACCCAAGAGCGCCCAGGCAAAGGCGCTGCCCTTGTTGCCGCTAACGTAGGCGGTGGCGCGTTCGAGTTCGGCGCGTCGCTGCGCCGCGGTGCCGCCGAGAGCGCGGCCGCTCTGCCAGCGTTGCAGCAGAGCGTGCGCCAGCGCCAGCCGTTGCAAATAACCCTCGCCCCACGGATTGCTGCCGACCGCCCACTGGCTGGCATGTTTTCGCAACACCGGACTGCTGTGCAGGGCGAGATACTGCGCCAGCGGTTCGTGCGGATGCCGCGCCAAGACATCGAGATGTTCGCTGTCGAGGTTCTGGCCGCACGCCGCCAGCAGCACGTACAGGCCGAGTTGATGCTGATCGCGATTGGCGAAGCAGCGCTGGAAGACGTTGACGACTTCACTGTTGCCGGCCGCGAAGTCCGCCGCGAGCAGGGCCAGGCCGTCCTCGAAACGCAGCTGAGCATAATCCTTCTTGTCGATCTTTCTTGTCTTCAAGACGTGCTCGCGCGACCGATGCGGCAGCGACAGCACCACCAGCTTGCGGGTATCGGGCTTGAGGTCCGCTCCTTCCTTGGCGCTCCACAACTCGCCGGCACGTTCCTCGATCACCTTGCCCTCGACATCGAGAACCTTGACCGCGCCGCCTGCCGAGTAGGTTTCGCGAAAGAGGACATTACCGGCAGGCATCTCGACGAGCTGCCGCTCCGTCAATCGGTTATCCGCCGCGAAGACGAAACGAATTTGCGTGTAGGGGCGAGGCTTGCCCTCGTCGTCCTTCGCCTCGGCGATGCCGTGCGGCACGACTGCCACGGTGCGTTCGGCCACCACGCGCAGGTCGGCGCCGCGCGCCAGGTCTTCCGGCCGCGGCAGCACCCACGGCACGAGGCGGGCGAAATCGACGCGATGGAAGCGGCTCACCTCGCGGCGCGCCGCCAGTCCGAGTTCCGGATAGAGATACCACAACGTCGTGCCGTCGCAGACGACGCGCTCGCGCAGGCCGATGGGCAGCGTGCGCTCCCAGGCGTAGCGGCCCTGGCCGTCATACAGGACGTGAACTGGTTCCGGTCCTTTCGCCGAGCGAACGTACACGCGCCAGCCGTCGAACCGCGATTTCGCGAAGAGACGGCGAGCGGCGTCCTCGATGACGCCGAGTTTGCTGCTTTTGCGCGGAGCGGCTTCCGCCTCGATGACCGCACGCACGTCGGCGTCGCTGGTGTTCAGCCCCGGCGCGTAGGCGACGAGATCGAAGAACGGCCGATCGTCGCCGCTGTAGGTCGGCCGCTGATACAGCAGCGAAATAGTGGATTTGTCCGAGAGCAGATCGGCTACTTGGTCTTGGATGTCGGGTGTCGGCCCTTTCTCAAACTGAACCATCTCCAGTCTCTCGCTTTGGTTGAGCAAGCCGCTGATGGTGTTGGACGCGAGATTTCGCAAGGCGATCTCGTCTCCGCGCGCCGGCGCGAGAATCGGCGTCCGGAAATCATTCTCCAAGGCGTTGTTCCGCGAGCCGACGAAGGTGCCGGCCGATCCGGCCGCGTCCAAGGCGATGCTGTCGGAAAGGGTCGTGGCGCCGAAGCCACGGAGGACCGATTGCCTTCGCCTCACTTCCGGAACCTGGATAGCCTGCGCTAACCTTTCCAGTCCGGGAGGTTCCAGGCGAATCGTCGGGAGGTTGGATTGCGCCGAGGTGGCTTCGTCGTCCGTATCATCGAGGCCGTTCAGGAACAGATTTTCCTTGCGCTCCTTCATCCTCTGGTATTCTTGCAGATAGGGCATCTTGGAGAGGACCGGTAGCTTGTTCGGAGCACCGGCGAAATCCGAAGGAATCGCCGAACGATTCGGCACCGCCGATGGCAAGGCCGCATCTTCGACAGCACTAGCCGGAATGTAAGTCTGCGCACCGACAACGACAAAGCCGCGCACCGCTGCATCCACTCTCGTTCGTGCCGCCTCCGTCAGGACACTCGGCACGCCCCGCGCGAGAATGGTCTTGCCGACCTGCTGCGCCGATGGTTTGATGCCCTTCTTCGGATCGCCCGGTTGGCCGTCCTCCGGCTCGTAGACGACCTCGATCTTTTCCGGACACGGATACATCGCCCAGTGGTCCTTGCGGCCGCGATCGACCTTGAACTGCTGATACATCTCCTCGTTTTCCAGCACCAACAGCGACGTGAACGGCGTCATCACGTACATCGCTTTGCTCAAGGCGATGATGCGCTTCTTGTGCTTAACGGCGTCCTCCGCCAATAAGCGCTCGATCTCCAATCGCGCCCAACTGCGCGGCAAATAATCCGCCTTGCCGGTCGCGTCGCGCACCGGCAGCTCCTTCTCGAACGCCTCGCCGTTCAGCCGGCCGCGGATCACGACGGACTGCGGCACGTCCTTGTCGATGCGCGCGATCGCCGCCAGTTCCTCGCCCTGGGCCAGCGAACGCGCGAACGGCAAAAACGTCGCCTGTCCGTCCTTGTCCGTCACGCTCACGTCCAAAAGCCGCGGCGTGTTCAACGTGGCCGACAGCTCGAACGTGCGCCAGGACAGCGTCTCGTCGGGATTGATCCGCGTGAAGTAACCGGCCGTGTTCTCGGCGGCTTGCTTCATCAGAGCGCGGTTCCAGCGTTTACCGACGCCGATGCCGATGTAGGCCGCGCCTCGCGGGAGTCGCTTGGCCAGCACGTCGTTGCGGCGCTCGCCCATCGCGGCAATGCCGCTGCCGACATGGACCAGATACGGATGATTCATCGCTTGCAGATAGGTTTGCGCCTCACTGAATGCGTGCCCCAGGTCCAGCGCGCCGATGAGATGCGATTTTTCCAGGAAGTCGAGGGCGGACCGCACGTTCTCCGGCGTGATCGGCTGCGCTTGCGGCTTCCAGGCGCGGACGCGGGTGTTGGCCGTCAGAACGGCGAAGGTGTCGTCCGGTTCGGCGTTGGCCAGCAGGCCGCGGACGATCTCGATCTGTGTGCGCGCCAGCAGCGGATCGCGGTCGCCGGACGACTCGAACAGAAACAACCAGTCGCGCCGCGGCCGTTCCATCCGGCCCGGTAGCGCCGGCCGGTAACGCAGCATGAGGTATTTCGCCCCCTCTTGCTCCGTTGCGCGGAAGCGCACCGACTCGGCGTCGGCTTCAGCGCCGGCGCCGATCGTCAGCACCACATCGCGTTCCAGCCGGACGTTCTTCTCTCGGGCATCGAGGAGCAAATCGCCGGCTTCGGTCGTCGCCTTCAGCGCGTGCGAGGGGCTGTGCCAGCTCCCTTTGACGCCGTCCTTGACGCGGATGTGCAACGACCACTCGCGCACGTCGTCGAGACTGTGGCCGGTCGGAAAACGATACGTCGCTTGTCCGTAAAGGCTCGGCAGCTTCTGCGTGTAACTGAGGACCAGGCGTTTCTCCTGGCGCGGCTCCAGTGGAAAGACGCGCATCTTGAACGTGCTACTGTCGAGCCATTCCAGGAGCGCCGGATCGCGCTGCTGATAGATGATCTGTTCGTAAACGCGGCGGGCATAATCGCGCTCAGCCATGCCGCCTTCCATCAGCCGGCCATCGACGTACATGGCCAGGCGCGACAGCGACGCATCGGGCGGGAGCGGAAAGTAAAACGTGCCCTCCAGCCGAGTGTTCGTGTGATTGAAATAGGTCTGGTCGATGGTGGTGCGCGCGAAACCGTCCTCGATGTGTACGTCAATGTGATACTTACGCAGGTCGAGCCGTGCTTGTTGGCCGTCGGGATCGCGGACGAGGAGCCGGCCGCCCGCGTACTGACTTTTCGGGACCAGGGGCGCTTCGGAGTCGGCCATCAGGTCGCGCGTCCACGCCGTCCGGTGTGACGCTCGCGCTGCGGTCGTCGCCTCGTCGGCGTCGGCGGCGAGTTGCTGTCCGCCATGCAGAGGCGTCTTCGCGCCGTTGACGCGCACTTGCCCGGAAGCGACGACGATACCGGTGCCGCGCTCGCCGGCGCGGACGGCGCAGCGACCGGCGCGAATCGCCAGTTCGCGCCGCGGCGTCTTGACGACAAACGCTTCGTCCTCGCGGCCGCCGGCCACATCCACGAAGATTTCGCCGGTCGCCAGCGTCAAACGACGCTCGTCGTCGCGCTTCACGGTGGTCTTCTCGTTGACGTACAGCACGGAACCGCTACCCAGGACGACGCGGCGGCGCTGACCGGACTCGGTGCGGACCTCCCGGCCGATGGGCAGCGGTTGCTCCTTCTTGCCCGCCGCGCGTGGCCGGCTGGTCAATACACCCGGTTCCGTCTCGGCCGCGCGCGTGAAATGTTGGATCGAGGAGATCATCTCCAGGCCGAGCAGGGCGACGGCGGCGGCCGCGACGAGAGAGAAGCGACGGATGGACAGCGAGCAGTCGGACATGAGATAGCCTCCGGTGCAGGAAGATACGCGGGGAGCGATCCAAGATGAGATGAGCGGCAACGCGATCGCGAACCGTCACCACGGCGACAGACACTCTCGAATCCCTGAAGTCCGCCTTCATTGAAGACAACGGGGCACGGAGAACGAGAGGCTGTAACAGAAAGCCGCTTACGGCTTCGAGCGCGTGGACAAAGCTCCGAGGACGGCGTTCCGCCAGAGTGACCGTAATTCCCCTGAGGAATTTCTTACCGCTCCGCCCGCCCTCGGAGCAAGAGGGCATGGAACGCCGCACGCCGCAGCGGTTGGCTCAACGCCCCGTCTTCCTTCAAAGACCGCGCCACCAAGGGCGCCTCTTTTTTCTCGCGAAACAGCCGCTCCACCAACCGTTCCGCCTCTGGACCCAAAGCCTCGACCGCGCGCCGCGCCTCGTGGCGCACGCGCAGCGGCTCGGTGTCCCACAGGCGGACGGTGTGGTCGCCGGAGCCGGAGACCAGAGTTCTGCCGTCCGGACTAAAGGCCAGCGACCAGATAGGGCCGGTGTGAAGGGCGGGCATGTGGTCCTGTTCCTTGCCGGAGGAGTCATGCGCGCTCACGAAGAAACCAGCGGGGCCTTTCCAGGCGATCGCCAGCCACTTCTGGTCCGGACTGAGGCGCATGACCGAGATGGCGGCGTTCGCCGGTGGCTGCACGCTCAGCCGCACCTTTCCCGTTTCGTCGCATAGGCGCGCCGTTCCGTCGGCCGTCTGATCCAGAAAGAGTATTCCATCCGGCGTCTGTTCGACATTGCAGACACCCTAACTCGCGCGCGGGAAGGGCAAGGTCCGTTCGGTGCGGCCTTGCTCGTCCAGCACACTCAGGTTCCGGTCGGGAAACGTCGCCAGCCGCAGTTCTTCTCCGTCGCGCGAAGGTAAGAAGGTCGCCTCTACCGGGATAGGGAAGACAGCGATGCTGTCGTCGAGGCGGCTATGCAGGTGCTGCCATTCCCAGTCGCGCAGAGTCTTGGGGGCCTTGTTCAATTGGCGGGCGGCGTCGGTCATGTCGTGATTCGAGAGCGCCGCGCTCGCGGCGGCAAGGCGGGCACGGTAGGTCTGATAGGTTGCCTCGCGTTCCTTTTCGTTCGCCAGCCGCTCGTTCTCTCCGGCTCGCAAAGCAAAGAGGACTGAAACGATGGTCCCCCCGAGGAGCGCCGCGAACGCGCCGGCTACTCCGCTCACCAGCGTCTTGTTCCGCCGCGCGAACTCGCGGAATTGATACAGCGCCGACGGCGGACGCGCCCGGATCGGTTCGTTGCTCAGGTGTCGTCGAATGTCCGAGGCCAACTCTCCCGCGGAGGCATAGCGACGCGTTTTGTCCTTCGCCAGCGCCTTGCCCACGATCGTCTCGACATCGCCTCGGAAGACCGAGTCGATCGACCCCAGCCGCGACGGTTCCCGCTCCCGGATCACCTGCGCCGCCTCGGGCAACGGCAAGTTCTCCAGGCGGTACGGCAGACGGTCGGCCAGCAACTCGAAGAGGATCACGCCCAGGGCGTAAACATCGGAGCTGAGCTTCGTGCGCGAAGCGCTTGAGCAGCGCCGGCGAAACCAGTCCGGCCCGGATCACCTTCAAGGCGACGGAACGGCGCGGATTGTCTTGCTCCGCCTCGTAGACCGTCCCCATGCCTCCCTCGCCCAGCAGACGCAGGATGCGATAGCGGCCGATCCGCGCCGGCAGCGCCGGGCCATCGGCAGGCGCGGACGGGTCCGTGGCATGGGAAGTCTCCTTCGGGGAGCGGACCAGGGGACTGTTCAGGAAGCTCGTGTTCCCCCGTTCGCGCGCAGGCGGGCATCGTCGGCCAACAGTTTCTCGACCGCGGCGCGGCCACACCTGGAAGTGTTGGAGGACCGCACGGCCCCGGCGGTGCTGACTGTCAACAGCCTGTCGGACAGCGCCACGCCGCCAAGCAACGTCTTGACGCTGCGTGAAGCGCTCCAGGTGGTCGATACCGGCAGCACCGCCAGCTTGTCCTCGCAGCAGCTGGCCCAGATCAACCAGACTCAGCCGTTGGGCAGCGACGATACCATCGTCTTCGATCCGTCGTTGACCGCGAGCGGGCCGGCCACCATCGATCTGGGCATCGTGGGCGACGATACCTTCGGTCCCTCAGCGTTGCTGGTGACCAAATCGGTGACCATCCTCGGTCCCAGCGGCGCCAACGGTCTGACCCTGGCGCGGGACACGACGGCGGACCCCAACGGGTTGCAGCTGTTTTACGTGGCGAGCGGTGGCAGCCTGACGCTGCAAAACTTGACCCTCAGCGGCGGGCTGGCCCAGGGCGGCTCTTCGGCAGTCGGCGGCGGTGTGGCCGGTCTGGGCGGTGCGGTGGTCAACGCGGGATCGCTGACGCTGCTCGACGACACCCTGACCGACAACCAAGCGATCGGCGGATCGTCCGTCAGCAACCTAATAGGGTTCGGCGGCGGCGGACTCGGGGGGAACGCCCCGGGTGCGGGGGTTGGCGGTCCTCCCAATGGCGGCGTCTTCGCGTTTCACCCAGGGGGCTTCGGCGGGGCCATCTTCAACCTCAACGGCACGGTCATCGTCACCAACAGCACCCTGGCTTCCAACATCGCCAGCACGAGCGGCGGGGCCATCTACAACCTCGGCGACAACGGCCCCAACTACGGCAACGGCAGCGCCCAAACCACCTTCACCATCCAGGCGGCATCCGCTTCGATCCAGTTCATGAGCGTCTCGCTCCTCCCCAACCTTCTCTCGCGCAATCGCACCGAGACGGAGACGATCAGTGTCCACGTCTCCAGTCCCAGCGGCACTGTTAACCAGGGCACGATCCAGTTCACGGTGGACGGCCAAAGCGTCAACGCCTCCGTCGACGCTCACGGCAACGCCACAGCCAACCTCAGCGTGCCCCTGAAGACCACGGATTCGCCACAAAGCATCAGCGCTGCCTTCAGTGATCCCAACTTTTTACCCGACACCCTCACGCAAATCGCTCGCTGGACGCTGTGGAACAAAGGACTATCCAGCGTGGATACGTTCGCGGCCGACGGCAGCCAGTCGGTGCAGAGCTTGCTGGACGGTCTGCCATGGTTGGACTTCCTCTACACGCCTTCGGGCCAACTAGAGAAGGTGGTCTTCGGCTCCGGATTGCTGAGTTGGGACTTCCACTATTTCGGCGAGTGGACGGGAGTGACACTGGACGGCGTGCTGCCAGTGTCAGTGTTCCTGGACGCGCCGCATGGATAGATTCTCGGCGCCGGGGCATTGACCGTGACGGCCGACGCCACCTTGGCGGTCGAGTTTGTCGAGCGGGAAGGTCTTGGCGATGGAAACTACCGGGCGAGGGCGACGACGATTGTCTCGACATCGTAGACGCAGCCGCCCCAGGTTCCTCCGCTGACGCGCTGGAGCGCCGCCCACAAGCGCGTATCGTCCGGCAAATTGGGGTCGGCGTGCAGATCCGGCCGCATCGGCCGCCGCGCCAGTACCCGCGCTCCCTCCTCGGCGCCGAACACGCTCTCGCCCTCGCCGACCAGATCGACGCGGCCCTCCAATCGGTTGCGGTCTATGACGATCTCGATGCGGTCGCCGTCGCGCACCTTGCCGAGGGGACCGCCCGCCAGCGCTTCGGGTCCGACGTGGCCGATGCACGCCCCCGTGGAGACGCCGGAGAAACGCGCGTCGGTCAGCACGGCCACGTGCTTGCCGAAGCTGAGATGCTTCAGGGCGGAGGTGATCTGATAAATCTCCTCCATGCCCGCCCCCATCGGCCCGCGACAAATCAGCACGAGGACATCGCCGGGCTGGATGCGGTCGGGTCCGTGGCTTTTGATGGCCGCGATGGCTGCCTTCTCGCTTGTGAAAACGCGCGCCGGTCCCAGCTTGCGATACACGCCATCGGCATCGACCACGCTGGGATCGATGGACGTGCTTTTGATGACCGCGCCTTCCGGCGCGAGGTTGCCGCGCGGGAACGTCACCGTCGAAGTCAGGCCGCGCTGACGGGCCTGTTCGGGACTCATGATGACGGAATCGGGATCGATGCCGTCCTTTTGCGTCAGCACCTCGCGCAGACGGCGGCGTCGCGGCGATTGCTCCCACCAGTCAAGGACGCGGCCGAGCGGTTCGCCGCTGACCGTCAAGCAGCGGACATCGAGCAGTCCCAGCCGCCGCAGATGCAGCATGACTTCCGGCACGCCGCCCGCCAGGAAAACGCGCACGGTCGGATGGCCGACGGGACCGTTCGGCAGCGCATCGACCAGACGCGGCACGCGGCGATTGACGTCGATCCAGTCCTCGACGGTCGGCCGGCGCACCCCGGCATGATAGGCGATGGCGGGGATGTGCAGCAGCAGGTTCGTCGAACCGCCGAACGCGGCGTGAACGACCATCGCATTGCGAATCGCCGAGTCGGTGAGAATGTCGCGCGTGGCGATCTTGCGCGTCTGCAAGTGGGTGAGGGCGAGGGCGGAGCGGCGAGCCATGTCGAGCCAGATCGGTTGCCCGGAAGGAGCGAGGGCCGAGTGCGGCAGCGACAGACCGAGCGCTTCGCCGACCACCTGCGCCGTGGCTGCGGTGCCGAGGAACTGGCAGCCGCCGCCGGGCGAGGCGCAGGCACGGCAGCCCATCTCCGCCGCCTCTTGCAAGCTAATCTGCCCGTGTGCGAAGCGCGCTCCGATGGTCTGAATCTTGCCCGCGTCCTCGCCGTGGGTCGGCGGCAGCGTCACGCCGCCGGGAACCAGCACGCACGGCAATTCGTGCATCGACGCCAGCGCCATCATCATCGCCGGCAACCCCTTGTCACAGGTCGCCACGCCGAGGACGCCTCGCCGCGTTGGCAGCGAGCGGATCAGCCGTCGCAGCACCATCGCCGCGTCATTGCGATACGGGAGGCTGTCCATCATGCCGGCGGTGCCTTGCGAACGGCCGTCGCACGGATCGGTGCAGAACCCAGCGAACGGAATGCAGCCCAGCGCTCGCAGTTGCTCGGCCGCCGCCTTCATCAGCAGACCGACTTCCCAGTGGCCGGTGTGATAGCCCAGCGCGATCGGTGTACCGTCGGGATTGCGGAGGCCGCCGGACGTGCTCAGAAGCAGAAACTCGCGGCGTCCAAGTTCGCCCGGCGTCCAACCCATGCCAACGTCCTGCGTCCAGCCGAACAGATCGCCACTGGGCGCTTCGCGCAGCAGTTCCTCCGTCAAGGGCAGACTCCCGGCGGGACCGGCGGCGCTGGTTTGGACATCGAACAGGGAGGGATTGGAGTCAACAAGGGCGGTGAAATCGGTGGCGGCGGGAGATGGCATGTTGATTCTCAAGGATGATGCGGGCGCGTGATGCACGTCGGATGCGCGGGCAGGGCATCGAGGATGTCGGTCGATGGCGATTCCCGTGGGAGCAGACCTTTGTGATAACGACAAGCGAGGTCGATGAACTCCTCAAAGTGTTGTTGGTCCCGGAAGGCGCGGCGCGGAACAATGTGAGCCGATTGCAGTGTGGTGTAGAAGAAGGCGTGGTCATCCGTGGAGTCGATCAGCCATACCACGGACCAACTGGATCGGAGGTGCTGGAATTCATTTGTGGTTTCAAAGCCGTCGGCGGTGATCCGCAAGCGTCTCCAGGCCAAAAACCAGCGGCATTCGTCCCGATCGTAGAGGCGGAGCGTGTTCGGAATGACAAGTAGCTTTGCCAACAAGCCCAGCAGGAAGAAGACCATCATCTGGCCGGCGAGCGAGCCGATGCAGAATCCCGTCATCCACCGGCCATCGGGCCGCGACGACAACCAGCCGGCGAGGATCGCCGGTACGGCAATCATCACACCGAGGACGATCCCGACCAGTCTCGCCAAAAAATGCGGCTTCGGTTTGGGGCCGTGTTTCCGATGGTAGCGTACAAACGCCGTCACGTCTTGCAGGGTCAAACTGTATTCAACTTCCATCGTCATGCTCCTCCGTCGCTCGCGCTTCTGGCGGACCACGGCTGCCCTGTTCGTGCATCATGCACTCTCGCTCCATTGATTTCAACCGCCCACGATCCAGGCCGAATCGACCGGCTGATAGCCGACCAGTTCCTCCGGTTTGAACCACAGCGCCACCTCCGCGGCAGCGTTCTCCGGGCTGTCGCTGCCGTGGATGAGGTTGTTCTGCACGCTCAGCGCGAAATCGCCGCGGATGGTGCCGGGCGCCGCCTTGGTGCCGTCGGTCACGCCGATCAGGTTGCGGGCGACGGCCACCGCTTGCGGACCTTCCAGCACCAACGCCACCGTCGGGCCGGACGTGATGAACTTCAACAGCGACTCGAAGAACGGCCGGCTCTTGTGGACCGCGTAGTGCTGCTCCGCTAGGCTTCGGCTCACCTGCACCAGTTTCAGCCCCGCCAGGCGCAGTCCCTTCTGCTCGAAGCGCTGCAAGATGCTCCCGACCAGGCGGCGGTGGACGCAGTCGGGTTTGAGGAGGATCAAAGTTCGTTCCATGGTTTTCCTACTTTTTCTCTCGTCAATCAATGAAAAGCGTTAGGCCGACAAGCCCGGAGCGCCAGCGACGGGTTGCTGTGGCCCGTCGCTGGCGCTCCGGGCTTGTCGGCCATTTTATGGAGCGGAGCATCGCGGAGGAGTGCCCGCTTAGCGGGCCGGTACGGCGATGCGGTCGAGGAAGGCCGCGTTGGAAGAATAATCGCCGAGCTTCTTGACGAGCATCTCCATCGCCTCGATCGGTTTCATCTGCACCAGCGTGCGGCGCAGCAGCGTCACGCGCTGCAACACCTCCGGCGTCAGCAGGCGCTCCTCCTTGCGCGTGCCCGATTGACTGATGTCGATGGCCGGGAAGACGCGGCGGTCGGCCAGCCGGCGGTCCAGCACCAGTTCCATGTTGCCGGTGCCCTTGAACTCCTGGAAGATCACCTCGTCCATGCGACTGCCGGTGTCGATCAGGGCCGTGCCCATGACCGTGAGCGAACCGCCCTCCTCGAAGACACGGGCCGAGCCGAACAGACGCTTGGGCACTTCCATGGCACGGATGTCCACGCCGCCGGACATGGTTCGGCCACTGTTGCTGACGTTCTTGTTGTACGCCCGCGCCAGTCGCGTCAGGCTGTCCAGCAGCACAAAGACTTGCCGTCCCTGCTCGGCGAGGCGCTTGGCCCGTTCGACCACCAGTTCGGCGCAGCGAACGTGATTCTGCGAATCGCGGTCGTTGCTGCTGGCGATGACTTCGCCGTGGATGGTGCGGCGCATCTCGGTCACTTCCTCCGGCCGCTCATCGACGAGCAGCATGATGAGGTGCATCTCCGGGTGGTTCGTGGCGACCGCCTGGGCGATGTGCTGCAAGAGGATGGTCTTGCCGGTGCGCGGCGGCGCGACGATCAGGCCGCGCTGCCCCTTGCCGATGGGCGTCAGCAGGTCCATGACGCGCGTGGTCAACGGCTCGCGCCCCGTCTCCAACCGGATGTGCTGGTGCGGGTCGATGGGAGTCAGGTCGTCGAAGTTGCGGAGGCGGAACTGCTCGGGTGGCTTGCCTTCGATCTGTTCGATGCGAGCCAGGCGCGGACCGCCGGCCTTGCGCGCTCCGCCGTTGAGGCGCGCCGTTTCCAGTGGGCCGGTCAGCAGCAACCCTTCGCGCAGGCCCAGCCGCTGGATCAGCGGCGCGGGGACGTAGGGGTCAGCCTGCTGGGCCGTGTAGTTGCGGGCGGCGTTGCGCAGAAAGCCGAAACCCTTGGGATGAAGTTCGAGAACGCCTTGAATCGAATGCTCGTCGCGGACCATGAGATTCTCGTGATGAGGGACGGATTGCGGAAGTGAGAGGAGAGTTTCGCGTGTACCGTCAATCGGCCTAAAGTTTAATTCGTCCTCTCTCTTCCGTCATTTGGTTCAAACTTTGCGATGAGGCGTGGCCGCCTCGAAGGTGCCGTCGGGCAGGGGCACGAGTTGATAATCACTGAACAAATGCGGTGCTTCCGTCTGCATGAGCTGAAGCACCTGGACAGCTAATTTGCGGATTTCAACCTCCGCGTGGCGACTGGCACGCATCTCGATGAAATGCCGCAAGGCACGGGCGTTGGCAGTGACGAAGATCTTCGTCTCCGTGGCGTTGGGCAGCACGCTGCGGGCGGCCTGCCGGGCCAGCTTGCGCCGCAGCGTTTTGTCCGGCTCATCCTTGTAATGCTCGGCCAACTTCTCGACCAGTTTCACATACGCTTGGTGAGCGTGGGCGACGGCGTCGAGCCAGAGGGCATGCAGTTCCGGGTTGCCGGCGATGGCGTCCGGTTCGACGTACTCGGCGATGGACTCATCCACGTAGCGTTGACTTAGCTGGGAATAAGCCCATCCGGCTCTGTGCCGGACCAACTCGTGCGTCAGCGAGCGGCTGCATCCGGTGAACACGAAGTTCCAGACCGCGTGTTCGAGGACGGAGCCGTGTCCGACTTCCAGAATGTGATGCAGGTACGTCTTGTTCCCACCGGGGCGCGGACGAGCGTACGAAAGATAACAGAGACGTCCAGCCGTTTCGGCCAAATACTCGCCGGCAACCTCGGTGTCCGTCTGCCAACTCACGCCATGATCGGCGAGGAAACGATCCATCACGGCGGCATCGACGGTTTGACGGCCGACCAGATAGACGGCAGGTTCGTGGATAACGCGGATGTCCCGATCCGGATGGATGCCGGCCACAGGCACCTTTCCCGATTGTATCATGGGCGGGAATCCTTTCCCACAAGAAATGTCGCCTCCCCCAAACATGCATGGAGCAGGGAGTGCTAATCTACGCCGCAAGGCGGAATGTGTCCATCCCGCCTTCCTGACGAGAACGGCCACCCTTTCTATCTATTCCAGCTTACCACAAACGTCCTCCACCGTCCGCAGCAAACTGCCCGAACGGATCAAACGCTCGACGGCTTCGAGATCGCGGTGCAGCGTGCGATCGCGTCCCAGCGGCCGGACGTGCTCGCGGATGTGCCGATACGCCGCCAGGACGCCGCGACCGGGACGCAGCCCCGAATGAAACTCCAATCCCTGCGCCCCGCACAGCAGTTCACAGGCCAGGACTCGCGTGGCGTTGGTGACGGCCTGCCGGCATTTGCGGGCGGCGCCGGTGGACATCGAAACGTGGTCCTCCCGGTTGGCCGAGGTTGGGATCGAATCGACGCTGGCCGGAAACGACAGCGCCTTGTTCTCCGAGACGAGCGCCGCCGCCAGGACTTGCACGAGCATCATCCCGGAGTTCAAGCCGGGGTGCGGCGTCAGGAATCCGGGGAGGCCGCTCAGGTCGGGGTTGACCAAGTTCTCGACGCGGCGCTCGCTGATGCTGCCGAGGTCGGCGACGGCGGCGCACAGCAAGTCCGCCGTCAGGGCGATCGGCTGAGCGTGGAAATTGCCGCCGGAGATCACTTCGCCGGTATCGGGAAAGACCAGGGGATTATCGGTGGCCGAGTTCATTTCCCGTTCGACGATGGCCGTGGCGTGAGCGAGGGCGTCGCGCAAACTGCCGTGGACCTGCGGCATGCAGCGCATACTGTAGGCGTCCTGCACTTTGCCGCAATGGGCGTGCGATTCCATGATGGCGCTGTCCAGCAGCAGGCGGCGGAGGTTGGCGGCACAGGCGATCTGACCGGGGTGCGGCCGAATCGCCTGGATGCGTTCGTCGAACGGCCGCCGCGAACTCTTCGTCGCCTCGACGGTCATCGCCCCGGCGATGTCGGCGACGCGGGCCAGTTGCTCGGCCCGCACCAGGGCGTCGGCCAATAGCGCGGTGCTGATCTGCGTGCCGTTGATGAGCGACAGCCCCTCCTTCGCTTGCAGCCGATACGGTTTCAGATGCATGCGCCGTAGCGCGGCCCGTCCGCTGATCGGTCTCCTTTCTCCTTGTCTCCTTGTCTCCCCTCCGGGCCGGACGACAAAGGCGTGCCCTTCGCCCATGACCACCAGGGCGAGATGCGCCAGCGGAGCGAGATCGCCGGAAGCGCCGACGCTGCCCTGCTCCGGAATGGCGGGTACCACGCCGCGGTTGTACATCTCCACGAGTTGGTCAACCAACTCCATCGTCACGCCCGAATGTCCCTTGGCCAACGCTTGAATACGCAAGGCGAGGGCGAGTCGGCTGACGCCGAGACTCAAGAGCGGTCCCATGCCGACGGCGTGGCTGCGCAGCAGGTTCTCTTGCAGGGCGAGCACCTCATGCGGCTCGATGCGTTGGCTGGCGAGTTTGCCGAAGCCGGTGTTGACGCCGTACAGCGTCTCTCCCTGTTCCAGCAAGTCGTGCAGACAGCGGCGGGCGCGTTCGACACGGCGGCGCGCGGCCGGCGCCAGGCTCAACTGCGAAACCTGGCCGTGCAGGATGTGGGCGGCGTCGGCGAGAGTCAGATTGTCGCCGGTCAGTTCGAGAGAAGCGTCGGCGGAGAGCGTGCGGTTCATGCACCTTATTTTAGACACACGAGCCGCCTCCGGCGTTCGCGCGGCGCAGGCACGTCCTTGACGCCGTTCGCCACAAAAGAACTTCAATTGAATCCGTTCCATGATTGACGAGAGCATCGCCAGCGTTTATGATCTTTCTACCCTCAAGGCTCGCTCGTACCTCCCTAGATTGAGGTGGCATCATGACGCCCTCTCTCCGCGTGAAGTTCGGCCTGATCGCGATTGGCGCTTTGTTCGTGGCGGCCGTGGCCTGGAATGGCGCGCAAGGTCAATTTCGACCCCCGCAGCCGGGGATCCGCCCTCCGATCATCCGCCCCAATCCCAACCCCCCGCAAATTCGTCCTCCCGGCATGCCGGGCGCGCCAGGTATGCCCGGTATGCCAGGCGGTGGCGGCGCGACGGGCACCGTCTGGAGCTGCCCGAAATGCGGCTATAAATACACCGGCCTGGTGCCGCCTTCCACCTGTCCCGGTTGCCAGACGCGCATGAACAACGGAGTGGGCAACGGCATCCCCGGACCCGGCGGCATGGTCATGCCGAATCCGGCTCCTGGGATCAATCCGCCCGGCGGTTTTCCACCGGGGATGAATCCGCCAGGAGGCTTTCCCCCGGGCATGACGCCGCCGGGCGTGAACCCCAATCCGCCGATCGTCAACCCGAATCCGCCGGCCGCGAATCCACCCCCATTCAATCCGGTCCCTCCGGCGGTTGAGAACCCGGTCATCGTCAACAACGACCCCGTGAACAACAACCCTCCCGCCGCGAACCCGCTGGCGGCTCCAAGCGGAAGCAGCAACGATTCTTCCAGCGACGCGAGCAGTTCGTCCAGCGGTTCCGGCAAGGGCAAGATCATCGCCCTCGTCATCGGTATCATCGTGGTCGGCGTGTTCGTCCTGGTGGGCGGCACTTGCCTGATGATTTACACCATGAAGAGCGGCGCCCCGGAGCCGCGCCGTCGCCGTCGCCGCCGCGACGACTACGACGATTGACCCGCACAGATCCGCTTCGCCTAATCGAACCGCCGCCAGGCTCTCGAAGTCCGGCGGCGGTTTTGTTTTCCCGACCGACGGCCATTGACGCTCCGGCAGGACTCTGGCATCATCTCGCCGGGTCGAACGGATTCCCCCGCGAGGTTCCGAACATGGACGGTCAGTCAACGTCGATACCTGTCGAGTTGCCGGGCTCGCTGCCGGCCTGGCTGCCCTTTCTGTGGTCGCGCGTTCTCTTTCCCGGCGGCTCGCGCCGCGAGACGGAAGCCTCGCGCCGATCGTCGCTGTTTCTCTTGTTGCTCTTGCCGGGCGTCCTTCTGTATCCGTGCCTGTCGTTCCATCTTTTCGAGCCGGACGAGAGCCGTTACGCCGAGGTTCCGCGCGAAATGCTCCAGCGCGGTGAATGGGTGGTTCCCCATCTTGAGGGTGAACCGTATCTCGACAAACCTCCGCTGTTGTACTGGCTGATCGAGTGCAGTTACGCGCTGTTCGGCGTCAAGGTGTGGGCGGCGCGACTGGTGCCGGCGCTGGCCGTACACGGCTGCGTGCTGCTGGTCTATTTCTTCGGGCGGCGCAGCATCGGCGAACGAGCGGCCTTCTGGGGAGCGCTCGGTCTGGGGTTAGCGCCCGGATTTTTAAGCATGGGCCGGCTGCTGATGATGGACAGCCTGCTGACACTGTGGACGACGTTGGCGCTGTTCAGCGCGTTCGAGGCGGTGCGCGGCGAGCGATTGCGCTGGGGTTGGTGGTTGCTGGCGTCGTTGGTGTGCGGCCTGGGCGTGCTCACGAAGGGGCCGGTGGCGCTGGTGCTTCTGCTGCCGCCGTTGTGGCTACAGCGCTGGCTGACCGGCTCCGGCTGCCGCATCGGACGGGCGGCCGCGCTCGTGTTCCTCCTCATCATCCTGGCGGTGACGCTGCCGTGGTACGTCGGCATGTCGCTGCGTGTGCCGGCGTTCGCGCGGGATTTCTTCTGGGAACACAATGTCCGCCGCTTTCTGGCGCCGTTCGCGCACGAGCACGGCATCTGGTTTTACGGCCCCGTCCTTCTGGGCGGTCTGCTGCCGGGTACGCTGCTGCTCGTGCCGTTTCTGCGTTTCCTGTTCAGCAGCGATCCTACCCGAGCCGCGCGGCGCACCGTGGAGTTGAGTTTCCTGCTGCTGGGCGGCGGCTGGTGCGTGTTCTTTTTCACGCTGTCGCAGTGCAAGCTGCCGACGTACATCATGCCGGCCTTTCCGCCGTTGGCCCTCGCGCTAGGCTATTTTCTGGTGAATAGTCGCTGGCAGATTTCACGTCTGCCGCGCTTCACGGCCGGCGGGGCGTTCGTCTTGCTGGCCTTGGGGCATCACGTTGTCACGCCCTGGTATGCCGCCTATCGTTCGCCGGTCGGCCGGCCGGAGGATGTTCGCCGCTTATGCGCGGATAAAACGACCACGGTTGTCTGCTACCCGCGCAACTGCGACTCGGTGGCCTTCCACCTCGGCCGCGACGATCTGCG
>DATBGU010000032.1:0-11910 GCA_036557825.1 Gemmataceae bacterium | reverse complement strand
GCCCTGCGCGCCGACTGGCAAAATCATCTGCGCCGCTGCCGCGAGGAGCTTGGTTTTCAGTACGTCCGCTTCCACGGCCTGCTCAGCGACGGGCTCGGCACCCTGGTGCGCCACCGCAATCAGTTCGTCTACTCGTTCTTCAACGCCGACCGCATCGTCGATTTCCTGCTGTCGATCGGCATGCGGCCGTTCGTCGAGTTGAGTTTCATGCCGGCGGCGCTGGCCTCCGGCGATGCCACGGTCTTTTCCTACCGCGGCAACGTGACGCCGCCGGCCGACTATCGACAGTGGGCCGAACTGATGCGCCGGTTGGCCGAACACTGGACGGCGCGCTACGGCGTGGAGGAGGTGCGCCGCTGGTATTTCGAGGTGTGGAACGAGCCGAACTTGCGGGTGTTCTGGGCCGGCACGCAGGACGAGTATTTCCAGCTTTATCGTCACACCGTCCTCGCGCTCAAGGACGTCGATGCCGGCTTGCGCGTCGGTGGGCCGGCCACCGCCGCCAATGCCTGGCTGCCGGAGTTCCTCGACTTCTGCGAACGCCAGCGCCTGCCGGCCGATTTCGTCAGCACGCATCACTACCCCAACGATCCGCTGTGGAGCGAGGCGCAAGACACCGAAGGCGAACTGGCCGGCGGCCGGCGCGGCGTTCTGCGCGAGTGGACGCGAGAAGCACGCCGCCAGGCGCGCGGCCGGCCGCTGCTGTACACCGAATGGAACGCCTCGTCCAATCCGCGCTATCCGCGCCAGGATGAACCCTACGCGGCGGCCTTCGCGGTCAAAAGCGTCCTGGAAGCCAGCGAGTTCGTCGAAGCGTACAGCTTCTGGACGTTCACCGACATTTTCGAGGAGAACTATTTCCCCTCCGTGCCCTTTCACGGCGGCTTCGGCCTGCTCAACTTGCACGGCGTTCCCAAGCCGACCTATCGCGCCTTCGAGCTTCTGCATCGCTTGGGCGTGGAGCGGCTGCCGGTCGAGGGCCATCATGCGACCGTGGACGCCTGGGCGTCGCGGCGGGGAGATCGGTTGATCGTTCTGTTGACCAATCACGCCTTGCCGCGTCAACCCATCGCGACGGAGCGCGTGCGGGTGGAGTTACTGGATTCACCGCCGCCGCGAGCCGCGATGTTGGAGCGCATCGACGATCGGCACGCCAACGCGAAAGCGGCATGGCAGGCGATGGGCGAGCCGGAGTATTTGGACACCAGCCAGATCGAGGAGTTGGAGAAGGCGTCGCGTCTGACGGAGGAGCCTTGTCCCTGGCGGCACGAAGGAGGGACGACGCGCTTGGAGATCGAGCTGCCGCCTCACGCGGTGGCGGCGCTGACTGTCGAGTGGTCGTCCGACGATTCGCCGTGACGCACGGCGGAGCGTGCGTGAACGCGCTCCGCCGTGCGTCGCGGCGAACCGAAGGAACGAACGACTGTTTATTGGTCCTTCTTCTTCCTCATCCGCTTCGTGACGCGGATCTCGGTAATTTTTTTGTTGTCCGAGTCGGTAACGATCGTGGCCCGCAAGCCCTTCTCGCCGATCTTGTCGAACATCTTGTGCTTCAGACCGCCTTCAAGGTTCCCAACGACCTCAACCTTCTTCTCCTCGCGGTTGAATTTGGTCTCGATCACCTTGACGTTGTCGGCGACGGACAGGGTCTTCTCGTCGCCCTTCTTGGCATCCTTCCCCTTCCCTTCGAGCGGAGCGAAGGTGACCTTGTTTCCGTCCACTTTGGTGATGACTCCTCGGATCTCTTCGGCGAAGGCCACGCCGACGAAGAGAACTAGAACGAGGGAGGCACCGATGACTTTACGCAGCATTGCCCAAACTCCTTGAAAAAAATTCCCGGAGGCCCGACCCGGCACGATGCCGGGGTGTTTCGCGGTTTTGAGGAAAACGAGTCGGAGGGCGTTGCGCAAGAAGAAGGGCGTCTCGGCAGGGAGCGGACCCTCTACCTCGCGGCAAGAGATTAAACCGGCGACGAGGCCGAAAGTCTCGATTGATTGGAGATTATTTGCGATTTCCACCGCGTGCGAGAACTGGTCGGATCATCCTCTTGACCAATCGGGGAGCAACGAATAGTGTTACATTTTCCGCTCTTTGCTTCGACCGTGGGGCGACGCCAAAAAGGTGGGGAGAAGCTGATTGTCGCCTTCGGGCGAGGGGAATTCAGGAACCAACGAAGCGATTATGCCGACCATCAATCAACTCGTCCGCAAGCCGCGCAGACAGCAGTATCGCCGGCCGAAACATCCGGCCCTGCACGGCTGCCCGCAAAAGAAGGGCGTCTGTCTGCAAGTCAAGATCATGACGCCCAAGAAGCCCAATTCCGCGCTGCGCAAGGTGGCCCGCGTCCGTCTGTCCAACGGCGTCGAGGTGACCGCCTACATCCCCGGCGAGGGCCACAACTTGCAGGAACACTCCATCGTGCTCGTCCGCGGCGGTCGCGTTCGCGATCTGCCCGGCGTGCGCTACCACATCATCCGCGGCGTGCTCGATTCCCAGGGCGTCGCCGATCGCAAGCAGGCGCGGTCCAAGTACGGCGCCAAGCGCGAAGGCAAGTAACGGCGCCCCTCGGAAGGCGGAAAACGGAAGACGCAAGGAT
Organism: Gemmataceae bacterium; assembly: GCA_036557825.1. Taxonomy (GTDB): domain Bacteria; phylum Planctomycetota; class Planctomycetia; order Gemmatales; family Gemmataceae; genus JAJPHU01. The sequence goes on along the minus strand of DATBGU010000032.1, from coordinate 9,314 downwards.
GACGGAACATTCCTTCGTTTCCTCTTTCCTCCTTCATCCTTCATCCTTTCAAAGAGGAGTGGATGGACGCATGATGGAACTGAAAGTGACTCTGGGTTTTTCCTGTTGCGGCTGCGAGGAGCGTGTCACCGTAACCGTCCAGTGCAGGGGTGAGTTGGCCAGCCAGCCGCTGCCCGCCGTCAAGGTGCCCTGCCCCGGCTGCGGCACGATCAATCGGCTGTCTTTCGATACCAACGGCAAAGTACGGTCGGTGCGGCCCTGCGTGTGTTACCAGCCGCTGCCCGAACCCTCCCTCAACTAGAGAAGCGACGAGCAGACCGAGAAGCGATTATGGGAAAGCGAACCGCCAGCAAAGAGACGCTCGAACAGAGCGCCCGTTACAGCGGCCACTCCGAGTTGGCCAGCAAGTTCATCAACTGCCTGATGTGGCAAGGCAAGAAGGCCACCTCCATGCGCATCTTCCACGGCGCCCTGGAGCAGATCAAGAAACGCATGCCCGACGCCGAGCCGATGGACGTGTTCACGCAAGCCGTCGAGCACGTCAAGCCGACCGTCGAGGTGCGTTCCAAGCGCGTCGGCGGAGCGACGTATCAAGTGCCGATGCAGGTCAACAAAAAGCGCCAGCAGAGCCTGGCCATCCGCTGGATCATCGACGCCGCCCGCAACAAGTCGGGCCGGCCGATGTTCCTGCGCCTGGCCGACGAACTGATGGCCGCCTACCGCCGCGAAGGCGAGGCCATGACCAAGCGCGAAAACACCATCAAAATGGCCGAGTCCAACAAGGCCTTCGCCCACTTCGCGTGGTAGTCCGTAGTCCGTGGTCCGTAGTCAGGCAGGCGACGCCGCTGACCGCCGACCACGGACTTTCCATTTTCTGATATAACTACGGACTACGGACTACGGACTACGGACGAATAAGTCATGGCCGCTCCCAAGCTAGACCTGAGTACGATCCGCAACCTGGGCGTCATCGCCCACATCGACGCGGGCAAGACGACGACCACCGAGCACCTGCTCTACTACAGCGGCGCCACGCACCGACTCGGCGCCGTGGACGCCGGCACCACCGAGACCGACTACGACGAGGAAGAGCAGCGGCGCGGCATCACCATCTACAGCGCCTGCATTCCGTTTGAGTGGCGCGACTGCACCATCAACCTCATCGACACGCCCGGCCACGTCGATTTCACCGCAGAGGTCGAACGCAGCCTGCGCGTGCTGGACGGCTGCATCGTCGTCTTCGACGCCCAGAAAGGCGTCGAGGCCCAGTCGGAGACGGTATGGCGGCAGGCCGACAAGTACTCCGTGCCGCGCCTCGTCTTCATCAACAAAATGGATGTCGTCGGCGCGAATTTCGACAACGCTTTGGAGGCCATTCGCCGGCGTCTCGTCGGAAACCCCGTCGCCGTCAACATTCCCATTGGCAGCGGTTCGGTAAAGGACAGCGCCACGCCGTTTGGCGGCATCATCGACCTCATCGAGATGCAGGCGCTTTATTTCGACCCCGCCGACCAGGGCAAGACCTTCCGCGCCGAGCCGGTTCCCGACAAGCTGCGGGCCAAGGCCCAGGGCTGGCGCGATAAACTGTTCGATCAGCTCACGCAGCACGACGAGCAGGATCTGCTGACCAGCGCCTATCTCGAAGGGCGCGACATCCCCGCCGACAAGATCCGGGCCGTGCTGCGCGATCAGACGCTGAAGCGGATCATCCAGCCGGTGCTGTGCGGCTCGGGGCGCGAACACATCGGCATTCAGCCGCTTCTCGACGCGGCGACGTGGTATCTGCCCAGCCCGCTCGATCGGCCGCCCGTCACCGGCGTCAACCCCAAGAAGAAGGACAAGGAGGAGAAACGCAAACCCGATCCGAAGGAGCCGTTCTGCGGACTCGTCTTCAAGATCGTCGCCGACGTCAAGGGCGAGCTGTACTATCTCCGCATTTATTCGGGTACGCTGAAATCGCAGAGCCGGCCGTACAACCCCGGCCGCGACGGCAAGGAGATGGTCAGTAAAATCTATCACACCGAAGCCGATCCCCACCATCGCACCGAGGTGCATGAGGCGTACGCCGGCGACATCGTGGCGCTGATCGGCATGAAGGAGTCGATCACCGGCGATACGCTGTGCGACATCCAGCACCCCATTCTGCTCGAACGCATCCAGTTCGCCGAGGCGGTCGTCAGTCGATCCATCGAGCCGGAATCGTCGGCGGACAAGGACAAGCTCATCTCGGCGCTCAACGTGCTGCGCAAGGAAGATCCGACCTTCACCTGGAACACGGACAAGGACACCGGCCAAACGCTGATGAACGGCATGGGCATGCTGCACCTGGAAATCAAGCAGCACCGCATGGAGCGCGATTTTCGGCTGAAGGTGCGCGTCGGCCAACCGCGCGTCAGCTACCGCGAGACGATCCGCAACCCGATCACCGTGACCGGCGAGTGCGTCAAGCACGCCGGGCAGGCGGGGCTGTTCGCCAAGCTGACCGTGGCGTTTGCGCCGCACAAGGGCGAGGAGTCGATCGTGGTGGAATCGCGCCTCGACGCGGAGGCGTTGCCGCCGTTGTTCGTGGCCGCGGCGGAGCAGGGCGTGCGTTCCGCCTTGGACTCCGGCGAACTGGGCTTCCCGGTCATGAACGTCAAGGCGACGATCACGGCCGCCGAGATGGATGAACAGTTGTCCAACGACACCGCCTTCACCGCGGCCGGCGCCGACGCGGTCCACAAGGCGATGCGCGACAATATCGTGCTGCTGGAGCCGTGGATGAAGCTGGAGTTGACGGTGCCCGACGAGTTTCTCGGCCCGGTGCTTTCGGACATCAACGCGCGTCGAGCCGAGATCAAGAAGCTGGAGAACCGCGACGGTATCTGCACCCTGGAGACGATCGTGCCCCTCTCGGAAATGTTCGACTACGCCGACAGGGTGCGCAGCCTCAGCCAGGGCAGAGCGTCGTCGTCAATGGAGCCGTATCGCTACCGTCCGGCGCCGGATGAGGTGCTGCGCGGATTTACCAATCCCGACGATTCGTATTGACGGGGAAGAACTAACCACAGAGTCACAGAGAACACAGAGAAGAAGACACAGAGGAGAAAAAGAACAAAACTGGTTTGCTTATCTCTTTGATCTCCTACGGTCCGTCTTTCTCTTTTCTGTGTTTTTCTCTGTGTTCTCTGACTCTGTGGTTAGCTCCTCTTGGTCTTGGCGGTTTTTTTCCTTGCCTTCCTGAATCCAATCGAAAATAATCCGAATTACAGATCAAGTGATGTCGAAGGCGGCATCCGTTCGTACTCGGACCGCACCATCACGGAGGATGGCAGCGACTGCCCAGACCTTTCCGACCGAGGAACCCCCCATGGCCGCGAACGATTTGACTCCTCTGGACCGGCTTGACCCGGAACGCGAATGGCAAGCCTGGCAGCCCGATGAACGCAACCGCTGGGACCGCAAATGGGCCGGTCATCTCTATCGTCGCGTCGCATTCGGCGCCAACCTCGACGAGCTAAGGGCGGCCGAGAAGCGCGGCCCCCGCGCCACGCTCGATCTGCTCTTGCAGGGCGAACCCGGCGCCGACGAACTGCTGCCAGCCCTGCTGACGGCCGGCGAGTACACCGCCGCCGCCAACGAGCCGGCGCAGCTGCGCGGCTGGTGGATCTACTGCATGTTGCACAGCGGCCATCCGCTGCGCGAGAAGCTGACGCTGTTCTGGCACAACCACTTCGCCACCAGCATCGCCAAGGTGCAGAGCACCAGGGAGATGTTCAATCAGAACAAGCTCCTCCGCGCGCACGCGCTGGGCAAGTTCGCCCCCTTCCTGCTCGCCGTCAGCAAGGACGCGGCCATGCTGCACTGGCTCGATTCCAACAGCAACATCAAGGGCAAGCCGAACGAGAACTACGCCCGCGAGATCATGGAACTGTTCAGTCTCGGCGTCGGCAACTACACCGAGAAGGACATCCGCGAAGGCGCTCGCGCCTTCACCGGCTGGCACACCGACAGCGACGGCTTCGGCTACGAGTTCAACGCCCGTCTGCACGACGACGACGACAAGACGTTCCTGGGCCAGACCGGCAACTGGAACGGCGACGACGTGGTCCGCATTCTTTTGAAACAGCCGGCCTGCGCCCGCTTCCTCGTCCGCAAGCTGTATCACTTCTACGTCAGCGAGACGCGCAAGCCGCCCGATAGCTTCCTCGAACCGCTGGCCGAATCGCTCCGCAAGAGCGATTACGACATCGCGGCGCTGCTGCGGACGATGTTGTCGTCGCGGCACTTCTACTCGGCGCACGCTTTCCGCCAGCGCATCAAAAGTCCGGTCGAGTACGTCCTCGGCGCGGTGCGCGCCGTCTACCGCGACTACGATCCGAAGGACAAAAAGCACCGACCGTTGACGCAGCAGGATTTCGTGCGGCAGATCGATGCGATGGGACAGGTGCTGTTCGCGCCGCCCAACGTCAAAGGCTGGCGCGGGGCGAAGGCGTGGCTGAACACGGCGACCGTGCTGGCGCGCGACAACTTCGCCCAATCACTGGCGATGGGAACGCTGTGGGGCGTCGGCGGCAATCGGCGAATGGTGCTCAGCAAGACCGCGGCGATCGAAAACGTCGATCTGGAAACCGCGGAGCCTACGCCCACCCCGCCGAAGGGCGCGGGGCGGAAACCGATGGACAAACCCGAGGAAGCCGTCCCATCCGGCGCGTTCGACCCCGCGCGAGTCATCCATGAGGAGAAAGTCACGAGCGCCAAGGACATCGTCCGTTTGCTGCTCGACGTCTATTTGCCCGGCGGCGTGCGTCCGTCGTCTGAGGCGAAACTCCTCGCCTTCGTGGAGGCGGGCAATCCCAAGGGACCGGCGCTGGACCGCCGCGTCCGCGAAACTGTTCACGCGATCCTGACCATGCCCGAATATCAGCTGGCGTGACACGACTTCAAAACCTTGCTTGGCCAGCCCGCAGCGCAAGCAAGGGAACGAGCAACCTTTGCTTGCGCTGCGGGCTGGCAAGATGTGGTTCCTCAGGAGTCAATTCATGTTCACTCGTCGTCAGTTTCTGACCCGCACGCTGCAAGGCTCGTCGCTTCTGGCCCTCGGCTCGGTGGTGCCGGAGTTCATCGCCAACACCGCGCACGCCGCCGAGCAGGGCAAAGACACCGTCCTCGTCGTCATCGAAATGACCGGCGGCAACGACGGACTCAACACCGTCATTCCCTACACCGACGATTTGTATCACAAGCACCGCAAAACGCTGCGGCTCACCAAGGACAAGGTGGTTGTCCTCAACGATCGGCTCGGACTCAACCCCGGCATGCGCAGCTTCCAGCAGTTGTGGAATCAGGAGGCGCTCGCCGTGGTTCAGGGCGTCGGCTATCCCAACCCCGACCGCTCGCATTTCGAGTCGATGGACATCTGGCAGACGGCCGATCCGCGCCGCAACATTACGACGGGTTGGCTGGGCCGCAGCGTCAACGAATTGCAGGGCCAGGCCGGATTCGTTCCCATCCTGCACGTCGGAAACGGCCGGCAGCCGCCCGCCGTCCAGGGCACGCCCGGCGGCGCCGTCAGCCTCAACGACCGCCAAGCGTTCAAGCTCGACCTCGGCGGCGGCAGCGTCGCCGGCCACAAGGCAAGGCGAAAACTGCTCGAAGACCTCTCGACGCCTGACGACAAGTCCGACGACATTCTGCAATTCGTCCGTCTGCGGCAATTGCGGACCATGACCAGCGTCGAACGGTTGCAGGAACTGCTGTCGAAGCAGCGCCTCCAGCCGCCGCCCCTTTTCGGACCCGACGGCCCGTACGGCGCCAACTCGCTGCCGACGCAACTTCAGCTGGTGGCCAACCTCATCATCACCGGCTTCGGCACGCGCATCTTCTACCTGGCCATCGACGGCTTCGACACGCATTCGTCGCAGGCCGAGGCGCACCGCAAACTGCTGGCGCAGCTGGCCGACGGCATCACCAACATGTTCAACCTGCTCAAAAACGGCGGCCACGACAAGCGCGTCCTGGTGATGACGTTCTCGGAGTTCGGCCGCCGCGTGCAGGAGAACGGCAGCAAGGGCACCGATCACGGCGCGGCGTCGTGTCTGTTCGTGGCCGGTCCCGCTCTCAAGGGCGGCATCGTCGGCGAGCATCCGAGCCTGAAAGATCTGGACAGCGGCGATCTCAAATACGCCCTCGACTTCCGCCGCGTCTACGCCACGCTCTTGGACAGTTGGCTGCACTGCGACAGCAAGGTCGTCCTCGGCGGCAAGTTCGAGCACGTGGAAGGATTGAAGCTCCGCAAGGCGTGAGCGTCATCCTCTGCATTGCCAGCCCGCCGCGCCAGCAAGGGCGACCCTTGCTGGCGCGGCGGGCTGGCAATTGATTTCTATTTGGAGTATTCCCAATGACCCCGCGCACTCGTCCCGCGTTCACCCTGTTTCAGCTCCTGGTCGTGCTCGCCATTCTGCTGATTCTGTTCGCTCTGTTCATGCCGGCGATCGTCAAGGCGCGGGCGGACGCCGAGCGCGCCAAGGCCACCCAGAACCTCAAGCAGATGGCCCTTGGCCTGCACAATTACGCTTCCACCTACAACAACCTCTTCCCGCCTGGCGTCGATGACAACCACTTCTCCGCCGCCAGCAAACTGCTGCCGTACATGGAGCAGGACAACGTGTTCAAGCAGATCGACTTCAAGCAGTCCATCGACGACAAGGCCAACGCCGCGGCGCGCAAGATGAAGATCCCGACGTACCTCAGCAAAGGCGATCCCATCGCCTCGGTCAAGGACGAATGGGGGGCGACGAACTATCTCTTCAACGAGAAGGTCTTTTTCCTCAACTCCAAGGCCAAGATCCCCAACTCGTTCCCCGACGGCACCAGCAATACCATCGTCATCGGCGAGACGCTCAAGGGCGACGGCAAAACCAAGGCGACCGACATGAAGCGCCAGTACGTTCTCTTGAAGAAGGAGGACTTGAAGGCGACCGGCCCGAACACCGGCGTGAAGTATTTCAAGGACGACAAGAACATCGCCGGCGACCGCTGCGCCAGCTGGATGGACGGCCGCTTTCTGCAAGGCACCTTCAACGGCCGGCTCTTGCCCAACGATACGCGGCCCGATGTCAGCTGCGGCGGCGTCAGCGGCGTCTCGGCCCTGCGCAGCTTCGACGACTTTGTTCTCGTCGCCCTCGCCGACGGCAGCGCCCGGCCGGTGAAAAACACCATCTCGAAAACGACTTGGACCTACGCCATCGATCCCGCCGACGGCATGCCGCTCGGCTCGGACTGGTGAGATACAACACGAACATCACGCTCAATCCCCAGAGGAGATCGTCTTATGCGGAGACAATTACGACCTGCTTTCACGCTGTTTCAGCTGCTCCTCGTCCTGGCGGTCCTGCTCATCCTGCTCGCGTTGCTGCTGCCGGCGGTGCAGAAGGTGCGGCAAGCGGCGGCGCGGGCGCAGTCGCAGAACAACCTCAAGCAAATGATCCTCGGCCTGCACAACTACCACGACGTCAATCAGACTTTTCCGCCCGGCGTCGATGACAACCACTTCTCCGCGACCAGCAAACTGCTGCCCTACATCGAACAGCAGAACGTCTACCAACTGATCGACTTCAAGAAGGACATTGACGACAAGGCCAACGCCAAGGCCCGCGCGGTCAAAATCAAGACGTTCCTCACCCCGCAAGATGGCGTCCTAACGGTGAACCCCGACTGGGGCGCGACGAACTATCTCTTCAACGATCAGGTGTTCTTCCTCAACTCCAAGGAGAAGCTCACCAACATCACCGACGGCACCAGCAACACCATTGCCGCCGGCGAAACGCTCAAAGGCGACGGGGACAACAAGGGGACGGACGTTCGCCGCCAGTATGTGCTGCTGAAGAAGGATGATCTCAAGGGCGTCGGGGCGGATACCGGCGTCAAGTATTTCAAGGACGGCAAAAACATCAGCGGCGACCGCTGCGCCAGCTGGATGGACGGGCGCTTTCTGCAAGGCACCTTCAACGGCCGGCTCTTGCCCAACGATAAGCGGCCGGACGTCAGTTGCGGCGGCGTCAGCGGCGTCTCCGCTCTGCGCAGCTTCGACGATTACGTGATCGTCGGCATTTGTGACGGCAGCGTGCGGACGGTCGCTACGACGATCTCGCACAAAACCTGGAAGGCGGCGATGACGCCCAACGGCGGCGAAGTCCTCGGCAACGATTGGTGAAACGCCCTCAAGGAGACTCGATCATGCACAAACCCAGGCGACGCGCATTCACCCTGTTTCAACTGCTGCTGGTGCTGGCGATCCTGTTGATTCTCCTCGCTCTGCTGCTGCCGGCCGTGCAGAAGGTCCGCGACGCGGCGGCGCGGACGCAGTCGCAGAACAATCTCAAACAGATCGCCCTCGCCACCATCAATTACGCCGACACCAACAACGGCACCCTGCCGCCCGGCGTCGATGACAACCACTTCTCGACGGCGGCCTACATCCTGCCGTACCTGGAGCAGGACAATCTGTTCAAGACCATCGACTTCAAGAAAGACATCGACGACAAGGCCAACGTACAGGCCCGCAAGACCATCATCAAAACGTACCTCAGTCCGCGCGACCCCATACTTACCGTGAAACCCGAATGGGGCGCGACCACCTATCTCTTCAACGATCAGGTGTTTGTTCCCATCGCCCAGAAGATGAAGTTTCCCGCGTCGATCTCGGACGGCACCAGCAACACCATCCTCGACGGCGAGACGCTCAAGGGCGACGGCAAAACCAAGGCCGTCGATATCAAGCGCCAGTACGTCCTCTTGAAGAAAGAGGACTTGAAGGCGACCGGCCCGAACACCGGCGTCAAGTATTTCAAGGACAACAAGAACATCGCCGGCGACCGCTGCGCCAGCTGGATGGACGGCCGCTTTCTGCAAGGCACGTTTAACAGCCGGCTCTTGCCCAACGATACGCGGCCGGACGTCAGTTGCGGCGGCGTCAGCGGCGTCTCGGCCTTGCGCAGCTTCGACCAGATTGTGAACGTCGGCATGCTCGACGGCAGCGTGCGCGCCGTCAGCACCGGGGTTTCGCACGATACCTGGAAGGCGGCAATGACGCCCAGCGCCGGCGACCTCCTCGGCTCCGACTGGTGATCGCCTCTTCATCGTTTTGCGCCGCCTGCGGCCTGGCGTCCTTCCGGCGTCGAACCGCAGGCGGCTTTTTTTCTAGGACAGCAAAGTTGACTGGACCAGTTGTTCTTCCAAGGCTTGGAGATAGGCTTGCGGGTCACGCCGGAAACGCCTCCGCTGCACCCGTCGCTGCTGACGTGCTTCCAACTGACGACGAAGTTCCTCGCAAC
>DATBGU010000031.1:0-30762 GCA_036557825.1 Gemmataceae bacterium | reverse complement strand
CAGGGCCATCGCCGGCACGTAATCGCGCTTGCCGGTGCCGTGGCTGGGATCGACCAGGATCGGCAAGTGCGACAGATGCTTGACCGGCGGAATCACCGAGAGATCCAGCGTATTGCGGCTGTGATCGGAGAAGGTGCGCACCCCACGTTCGCACAGGATGACGTTGTAATTGCCGCCGGCCATGACGTACTCGGCGGCCATGAGCCATTCCTCCAGTGTCGCCGCCATTCCGCGCTTGAGCAGCACCGGCTTCGAGAAGCGCGACACGCGGCGCAGCAGACTGAAATTCTGCATGTTGCGCGTGCCGATTTGCACGACGTCGGCCGCCGCCTCGACCGCATCGGCATTCTCCGTGTCCATCAACTCCGTGACGATGCCGATGCCGGTGCGCTGGCCGACGCGCGCCAGAATGTCCAGTCCTTCCTGCCCCAGTCCCTGGAAGGCATAGGGACTGCTGCGCGGCTTGAACGCCCCGCCCCGCATAAGGTGGACGCCGTGTTCGCGCAGGAACTCGGCCGTACGCACGATCATGTCCTCATTCTCCACCGAGCACGGCCCGGCGATGAGCGTGAAGGTGCCGGGTCCGATGGTCGTCTGCGGCAGGCGCACGTAGGTATCGGCCTCGTGCATCTCGCGGCTGGCCAGCTTGTACGGCTTGGTGACGCGGATCAATTCGAGCACGCCCGGCAGCACCTCCAGCGAGCGCGGATCGACGGAGCTGATGTTGCCGGTGATGCCGATGGCTGTGCGCGTGGCGCCCGGCAACGGGTGCGGCGTCAGGTTCAGGCGCTTGATGGCCGCGAGAACCTGCTCGATCTGGAGCGGCGTCGCGTGGCTGTGCATGACGACGAGCATGGCGACCTCTCCCAAAAGGGTTTCCGCTCACGATAGCAAGATCCCAAGGTGGATGCAAAAACGCTCTGGACGATGGCGGGCGATTTCCTCGGCTGGTAACATACGACGCTGCGTAGGATTGACCTCGCCGTCGAACATCCGCAGGAGTTGTTGCATGAATCCTTACCGCATCGCACTGTCCTTCGCCGCCTGCGTCTTCCTCTGCCTGTCGCTGTCCGCCGCCGAGCCGGTTGCGTCGGGTCCGGCGAGCGGTCCCGCTTACTGGCCGCAGTGGCGCGGACCCAGCGGCCAGGGCTATTGTGAGGACACGCGCGTCCCGCTGAGTTGGAGCGAGTCGGAAAACCTGCTGTGGAAAACCAAACTTCCCGGCAAGGGCAACTCGACGCCGATCGTCTGGGGCGAACGTATCTTTTTGACGGCCTCCAGTCCCAACGGCAAGGAGCGCCTTGTCCTCTGCCTCTCGACGCGCGACGGCAAGATCCTGTGGCAGAAGACTGCCGCCTCGGACGTACCGCCGGAGCGGACGTACTCCTGGAACGGCTACGCTTCCGCCTCCTGTGTTACCGACGGCAAATATGTTTATGCGTCCTTCGGCACGCCCGGTTTGTTCTGCTACGACGTGGACGGCAATTTGATCTGGAAGCACAATTTCGGCGTCTTCACCAGCGCGGCGGGCTGGGGCACGGCCGCGTCGCCGTTTCTGTTCGAGGATCTCGTGATTCAGAACTGCGACAACGACGGTCCCTCGGCCCTGCCCAAGGGGGCCGGGAACGAGAAGGTCGCGCCGATGGCGCTGGTGGCTCTGGACAAAAAAACGGGCGAGGTGCGCTGGACGGCGATGCGCAACCAGGGGCGCGGCTTCAGCACGCCGCGACTGATGAAGGTGGCCGGCGGCCGCGTCGATTTGGTGCTCAACGGCCCGCTGGGCGTATGGGGCTACGATCCACGCACCGGCAAGGAGCGCTGGCACTGCGACCGCAAGGGCGAACAGGCCCATTTCGGCGAACCGTTGCCCGTCTCCAACGGCGAGATGCTGTTCGTCCAGTCCGGGCGTCCGGGCCCATGCCAGGCGATCCGTCTTCCCGGCGAGGGCGACGTGACGCGCAGCCACGTCGTCTGGTCGAGCAACCGCAAGGGACACCGCGATGTGTCCTCGCCGATGTTGTGGGAAGGCCGGATTTACGCTGCCGACGGCCGAGGAGGGAGCCTCACCTGCTACGACTTGAAGACCGGCGAGCAATTGTACAACGAGCGCGTCGGCGGCAAATCGCTGGCCTCGCCGATCTCCGTGCGCGGCAAACTGCTGTTCCTGCAAGACAACGGCGTCACGGTGGTCGTCGAACCCGGCGACAAGCTCCGCGTCGTGCGTCGCAATCGACTTGGCGAGGGCGTGGAACTCGACTTCGGCGCCTCGCCCGCCGTGGCCGACGGCCGACTCTTCCTCCGCTCGCAATCGTACCTGTACTGCATCGGCGAGAAGAAGTGATAAACCGCCAAGACGCCAAGAACGCCAAGGAAAGAAAGAGAAGGCAAGAGAGAAAAAAGAGAGGTCATCATGTTAATTAAGAGTTGTTCTTTCTTGTTGAAGTCTGTTGTTTGTGTGGTTCTCTCTCTTTCTGTTCTTGGCGTCCTTGGCGTCTTGGCGGTTTATTCGGAGCCGCCTTTCTACCCGGACAAGAGCAAATTGCTCGTGGTGCGCGATGCGGACGGCAAGGAGCATCCGGTGCGTAACGCGGCGGATTGGGCCAAGCGACGGCAGCACATCCTCGCCAACATGCAGCTCGTCATGGGACCGCTGCCCGGCGACAGCCGCAAAGTGCCGCTCGACGTGAAGATCACCGAGACGATCGAACTCCCTACCCACGTACGCAAGAAGCTAACCTTCGCCGTCGAGAAGGACGATCGCGTTCCGGCCTATTTGCTGCTTCCCAAGAAGCGCGACGGCAAATTGCCTGGGATGCTAGTGCTGCACCAGACCATCAACATCGGCAAGGACGAACCCGCCGGCCTGGGCAAACAGGAAAACAAACGCATCGGCGTCCATCTCGTCGAGCGCGGCTACGTCGTCCTGTGCCCCGATTATCCCAGCTTCGGCGAGTACCGTTACAATTTCGCCAAGAGCAAGTTCTCATCGGGCAGCATGAAGGCGATCTGGAACAACATGCGGGCGATTGATTTGCTGATGTCGCTGCCCGAGGTCGATGGCGAACGCATCGGCTGCATCGGTCATTCGCTCGGCGGGCACAACACCATGTTCACCGCTGTCTTCGACACGCGCATCAAGGCGTGCGTGTCGAACTGCGGCTTCACGAGCTTTCCCAAGTATTACGGCGGGAAGCTGAAAGGCTGGACGAGCGATCGCTACGTGCCGCTCATCGCCAGCAAGTACGAGCTGAAGTCGGAGAAGGTGCCGTTCGATTTCCCGGAAGTCGTCGCCGCTTTGGCGCCGCGTGCGTTCCTCGCCAGTTCGCCGCTGCACGACGACAACTTCGAGGTGTCCGGCGTGCGGGATTGCATCGCCGCGGCGCGGCCGGTGTATGAACTGCTCGGTGCAAAGGACAAACTGGAGGCGAATTATCCCGATTGCAAGCACGATTTTCCGCCGGAGGTGCGCAAGGTGGCGTATGACTGGCTGGATCGCTGGTTGAAAGGTCCAGCGCCGGAGAAGTAAGGATGACGACCCAGCTATCAGACAGCCACCCCGAGGCGCTGAGGGGATTGGGCGAGGTGCTTGAGGTTTACAAGACGGGCCTCGCCCTACCCGTCTATGTCGCCTTTGTCCTTTTGTTCATGGGTGGTTGTTTTTGTGCGATCGGCGTGGCCCCTCTGTTCGTTGCTGCTCAAGGCGGCGGAGGTCATTTACCCCTCTTGAAGGCGGTAATTGCCGGCATCGTAAGCTTCGCGTTCGGGATAAACCTTTTGCGAAAGAACTGGCGGAAACCTCGGCTCCAAGTCTTCATCTTCCGTCAGGCGCTGGCGTGTGTGGAGAAAGGAGAGGTTGAGATCATACGTTGGGAGGACGTGGATCGTGTTCTGCGCGTGGATGGAAGCCGTAATGACCCCTATTGCCTTCCCGGTGACGGAGTCTATCAGGTGGTCTTGCACCGGCGCGATGGGCGGCAGTTTGTGTTCAACGAGTCGCTGTCTGGGTTTCGGTCTTTTTCCCAGTTGGTGAGAGAGCACACCCTACGATACATGTTGCCTCCCGCACTGCGGGCTTACGAGGCGAGGGCGACAATCGGATTCGGCGAGATCAGCGTCAGCCCCGAGGGGATTCATTGTGGCCGGGACACGCTGCCGTGGGATCTGTTTGAACAAGCCGAAGTATCGAAGGGGCGATTGCTCCTTTACAGCCGCAATGGCCGGAAACTCTTCGCCCGAGTGGAACTCGCGCAGGTGCCCAACTTCCATGTGCTGCTAGCGTTGGCGGAACACTGCCACGTCCGTGATGCCTGAAGGAAGACGTGCAGGTGCCGGTCCCCTGTCACTCTCTCCGCGACGGCAACGGCGGCGGCGGTTCAAGCAAACGCGGATCGACTGCGGGCATGGCGTCCTGCGGAGGAACATCCCTCGGCAATTTCGCGGGCGTCGGCGCGGGCCGCTCGGCGGCCGCCTGCATCACGGCCGGTTGCGACGGCCCGGTCTTGCGCGTCTCACTGTCGGCGGGCGGCATCATGTAATTGTTCTTCGTCGGAATCGCTTCGGGCCAGGTTCCGTCGCCGCCGCGCAGTTTCGGATCTTGCAGCGGCGAGCAAGGGTGTGTTGGCAACAGCGGCTTGAGTTGTTCCAGATCCGGGAGCACCGGCACCGGCTCCGTCGGCCACTTTTCCTTTCCCATGCGGAACATATCGCTGGTTTGAATCAGGTCGGTCACGTCCACCACCGCCTGCCACATGCCGGCGAGGTTGGTGATGTAGGTCGCGACGCTGGTCGTCAGAAATTGCTGGGCCACCACGACATCGTTGATGGTCGGCGGCGTGATCTGTAGGGCCGGTCCCACACCGCCGGCTGGGGGAACGATGGGCGCTTCGAGTTGGTAGCGGCGATAGATGGCGTTGTAGACGCGCACCAGGTCGGGCAGGATGCTGTCGCGATAGAGGGCCAGGTTCTTGCGGTAGGACTGGTATCGACCGAACGCATCGCTCACCCGCTGATAGAGGTCGTTGCGGACGCGCAGCGGTTCCTCGGCGGCGCGGATGACCTCGGCCTGCGCCGCGGCGATGCCGCCCTGATTGCGGTTCCAGATCATCAACGGCACAAAAGCCGCCAAGCTGGGGGCGATGGCGTTGGGAGCGCCGGTGTAGTCCTTCTGCATCAGGAAGCGAACATCGACGTTGGGAGCGAGCTGGGCCTGGGCCAGCGCCAACGCGAAGCGCGATTGCTGAAGCGTGTTCTCGGCCGTGAACACATCGGTATGGCTCTGGCCGACACGCAGCCAGACCTTGTTGAAATCGAAGACCGGCATGGGCAGATCGACTCGGCCCTCCACCTGCGTCAACGGCATGCCCGGTAGTCCCAGCGTGGAGGTCAACTGCTTCCAGGTCGCCACGTAACTGTTGCGGGCGGTGACGAGGTTCGTGCGGGCGATGTTGGCGAGGGCGCGCAGGTACATCGGTTCGTAGGCGGCGATGGTTAGCTCGGCCCGGCCGCGCGCTTGCCGGCCTTGCACCTCGTAGACGGCGTTGGAAAAGGCGACCAGGATGCGGTTGATGCGCATGTTCTCGCGCGCCACAAGCAACTGGAAGTAATAGGTGCGGATTTGCGTCGCCAGATCCATCTGGGCGCGGCGCAGGGCGACCTCCGCGTTGCGCAGGTCCATGGCGGCGACGGCGCGCTGCAAGCGCAACTTGCCGCCGGTGATGATGAGCTGTTCGAGGAAGCCGCCGACGTAGCCGGCGCCGCCGGTGGTGCCGAAGGTGTCGTCCTCGAAACCGAGAGTGGGATTGGGCGGCAGGCCAGCCTGGAAGGCGTTGCCGCGCGCGGTTTCGACGCGGGCCACGGCCTGCTTGATGAGCGGACTGCTGGCCAGGCCGATCTTTTGCAACTCCGCCAGCGTCAGCGGATGGCCGAATGGGCCGGGCACCCCTTCATAATCCGGGCCCGGTGGACGCAGCGGCTGAAACTCGCGGCGTAACCGCTCGCGCCGCTGTTGGGCATTGAGACCGCGGAAGGACAGCGGCGCGGGTTCGCCGCCCGGAAGCAGGTCCGGCGGAACTTCCAGCGTCTTGCTTCGTTTCTCCAGCCCCTTGAACGGATCGGGGCGCTCGCCTTTTTTGTCGGGAACCTGCTCCTCGTCCTCGTCCGTCTGGGATTCATGGGCGGTCTGTCGAATCGCCTCGTCTTCGGCGGGCGGCATGAGCGGCTGCTGATCGGCCGCTTCGAGCTGCTGAATGTCGAAGGGCTGCTTGGCGATGTGGCACAAGTCGGCGTCGATCTTTTCGCGGACGGGGTAATAGCAGCCCAAGAGCGCGAGCAGTCCCAGCACCACGGTCAAGCGGGCCGCGGAGCGCAGGATCATGCGGTGTGGTCGCGTTTCTGCCGGCAAGGGCTGCCTCACCTTGAGTCTCTTTTCGTTCGCCGTCCGTGCGCACTGTCACACGGCGCAAAGTCTGCCTGCTGTATCGACCGCATCGGCGTCGGTCGGCCAGTTTTTTCGCGTTGTTTCAAAGAAAACTCAAGTTTCTGAGTTGGCCGCGAGATTTCTCTCCTGCCCGTCGCGGAGGCGGTAGGATAGGCGAGGGAGGAGGGCCAGATGGACTTGAGCTGAATGACCCGACTTCCCCTCACCTTATTTCCCCGGCAGGGAGGCTTTTCGTCGGAACCCGCCGCGTCAGCAGGGGCAGTTGGCTCCGCGCTGACGCGGCGGGCTTCTTTCGTGCCGGAGTAATATCCTCGACTACTTCAGTAGGAAGAGGATCGGCAGGGGGAAGATTAGTGGGGGAAGGAAGTAACCCAGCAGAACGTCGCCGGACAAACCGTTCGAGGGATGCCGATCGGTTCGCCTGAAAGTTTGCGCGGGCCTGGTCTTCTCGTCGGGGCCGCCGATCTTTTGCGGTTTCTCGCTGTTCTTTTGCGGTTTCTCGCTGTTCTTTTGCGGCTTTTCCACGATGTCCCTGCGCTTGCTCTTCACGAGTTCTGTCACGACGTAAATCGTCGTCAGCTTGACGCGGTTCTTTTTCAGAACGGCCTCCAGGTCTTCGACGAAGGCGTCGAACTCGGCGTCCGTGATGCCCATGCCCTTGTGCGCATCGAGCATGCTTCGGCCGTCGTACTTGAGTGGGCCTTTGCCCAGTGCGCTGGCCAGGGCGACGAATTGGCGCTTCAGCGCGTCAATCTCCTCCTTCTTTTGCAAGTACTTATCATTTCTGGATAGGTTCACTCGTTTATCTTTGAGGGCGGTGTCGATGAGTTCGCCGACCATTGTCGTTACACCCTCCTCACCGCCCAGTTCCGCCCACAGTCCAGGGAGTGGCGGGAATCCCGGGGGTTGTGGTTCGCGCTTGACCCTGACGATGTCGTCGTGCGTGTTGTCGTAGCCGGCAAGAATGAATGCGACATCCTTGTTGTTGACCTGGTTGCTCAACAGAGCGATCCGCAATTCCTTGCGCAGTTCGTCGAACTCGGCGTCGGTGATGCGCATGTTCTTGTGGATTTCCTTCATGCTTCGGCCGTCGTACTTGAGCGGGCCTTTGCCCAGCGCGCTGGTCAGCTCGACGAGATGCCTTTTCAATTTCTTAACGTCCTCGGGGTTCTGGAGGTATGCGTTGTTGCGGGTGAAATTGATCTTGCGGTTCTCCAAGGCTGCCTTGACGAACTCGTCAACGATCTCCGTCACGCCCTCTTCTCCCCCCAATCGCTCCCACAGGGTAGCGAGGTCGGGTTTCGGCTTCGGTATGCCCGGCAGCCGCCGCTCCCCGGTTTCGTCGGAGACGACGACGAGCGCCTTGCCCAGGATCTCTCCCCGTGTGGCGGCGTTGGGTTCGTCCTGGGCGTCGGCCAGCGCCTTTTGAAGCTTTTCCTGTAGATCCGGGTGATGGTCGAGGAAAGGGACCAGCGCGGTAGCGGCGGCCTGGAAGTAGTAGGCGGCGGCGGCCTTCTGGCCGTTGTTGTACAGCTCAACGCCTTCCAAGGCCGTCTTGTAAAGCGCCGCGCGGACGCGCTTTTCGTAATCCTTGCGGCTGAGCGAGCCGCTCTTGCCATTCTCGGCGGCGGAGAGGGAACCTGTCGCCGACAAGAACGCGACGATCACCACAACAAACCATCGATTTGTGGGCATGGATTTCTCCTTATAATCCTCACTTTTCACGGATGAGCACGACGCGGAAACCGTATCCGCTGTCGTTGTTAAAGTCCTCAAAGCTGCCGGGCCGCGAGTCGGCACGGCAGGCCTCGGCGCTGTCCTTGTAGGAACCGCCGCGCAGGAAGCGGAGAGTCGCCGCATCGTCCGCGCACCACTCGCGGACGTTGCCATGCATGTCGTGCAGACCCCACGGATTCGCCTTCCGGGTGCCGACCTCGTGCGTCTTCTCCTCCGCGTTGTCTGTAAACCAAGCGTGCTCGCTCAGCTTCGCCGCGTCGTTGCCGAAGGAGTAGGCCGTCTTGGCGCCGGCCCGGCAGGCGTACTCCCATTCCTCCTCGAACGGCAGGCGATAGACGCGGCCTTTTTCTTCCGGCCGTGCGGACAGCTTTTTGCAGAACTCCACCGCCTCCTTCCAGGAGACTCTCTCGACGGGATGCTGTTCCCAGTGCGGACCCTTGTATTCGCTCGGTTTGCCTCCCATGACCTTCTGGTACTCGCCTTGAGTCACCTCGTAAACACCCATGAGGAAGTCGCGGCCCGGCAGGCGCTTGAACTTCATGTCAATCGAATTGACGAGGACATCCTTGTCCACTGGCGGCGGACTTGGAGGGAGGCCCGGCTCTTCGTGAAACGGGGGATGGAAGACACCTAGCTTCAATTCGCGGACCAGCGACCCGAAGTTGTCCTCCCACACCTTCCGCTGCACCGTGCCGCCCTTGTTGCGGAGTCCCAAAACGCGGCTCAGTTCTATCGATTGGCCAAGCCGCTCAAGAAACTCCGCGCGCTTCAACCCGGACTCCGCCGCCGCGAGATCGACGTCGAGTTCCCATTCGTAGCGCGATGCCAACGCCACGATCGGATCGGTCCTGCCGAACTGCGCCCCCGTGGCCTGCGCCGCCGCGGCGAAGCGTTTGTTGTCTTTTTCCAGCAGGGCGCGGAATTGCTCGGGTCGCGGATAGAGGGCGCGGACCGTTTCCAACTCGTCACGTGTGAAGGAGAGGTGATTCTTCTCCACATGGGTGAGGATTCGGTCGGGCTTGTCGATCAGTCCTCGGGTATGACAGGACATGCAGGAGATGCCGTTGATAACGGCGGCCCCGTCGCGCTGTTTGGGATCTTTGACGATCTCAAGGGGTCCGCGGTCGATGCGTCCGCCCGCGGCGTTGACGAGCATGTATCCGTGCAGGCCGTTGGGCAGGCTGAAAATGATCTCGCCGCCGTCGGGTCGAAAGGCGTTCTTCACCGGCTCCGGCCCCAGAGGGTGCTGCAAGAGGTTCTTGCGATCGTCGCGGCCGCCTTTGGGTGCGGCGAAATCGTAGCTCCGCCAGTAGGAGCCGTGGATCGACACATGTCGTTCGATGAGCCGATTGTTGTTGGACACGCCCGAGTTGTTGAAGCCCGACCGCGCCACCCGCAGCTTGCGGATGTCCTCCGCCACGTTCACCCGCAAGAGTTCCTCCAGTTTTCTCGCCGTGGTGGGCAGTTGCAAGACCTCGTGATACAGCGGCGGTCGAGAGGCGTCGAACACGAACCAGTCGGCCCGGACATGGGGCAAGCGGCACTCTGTCGCCTTATAGACGAATTGGGCCGAATCGCTGTCATGGCTGACGCCGTAGGGATAAGCCTTCAAGATCCGCTCCCAAACCTTTTCGTCCCACTGCAAGTCGCGCAGGTCGATGCGGAAAACCGTTCGTTGCGGGTCGATGGCGGCCGGCACCACGATCTCCCTCCGCCACGACAAGTTGTTGACCAGCTTGGCCAGTCCGAACCGATAGCTCTGTAAGGCATCCTCGGGCAGCCCCGCGTTGTACAGGTGGGTAATGGTGAAATAGCGGAGGAAGCGGCGCTGCGTCTGATTCGCTTTCTGCAGGTCGCTGCGAATGAAGCGAAGCACGTCCTCGTCGGCGAGGAACTTCCGCTCGGGGTCGGGGTACGGAGGAGCGTTAAACTCCGGAGCGCCGGCGGCGATCCACTTTTCCAGGTCGGCGATGTCGGCCTCCGACGGCCGAGGTTGCTCGTCTTCGGGCGGCATCTCTCCGTTCTTGATGCGTTGCAGCAGTTGGGACTTTTGCGGATCGCCGGGCACGATTTTTTTGCCGCGCGTCACCAACTGCTTGTGATCGAGGACGTAATTAAATCCCCCCTCGACGGCGCCGTCCTGGCCGTGGCAGCGATAGCAGTTGGCGCGCAGGACTTGGTGAGCTTTCTCGGCGAGTTCGGCGGGAAGAAGTACCTCCGGCTCGGAGTTGGGGCCTGGGCTGGCGGGCTTCTCCGGCGGGGGTGGAGGCCAGAAAGCCAGCCAAACGCCGAGGCCGCCCACCAAGAGGCCAATCGACACGGCCGCCGTCACGGCCCAGCGCACCATGATTCCGATTTTAATGTCTCGATTGAATAAACGTAGGCCCATCGACACGGCCGCCGTCACGGCCCGGCGTACGGGCTGCCGCAGATAGCGGCGCAGATCCGCCGCCAGGGCGGCCGCCGTGGCATAGCGCTGCCGCGGGTCGGTCGCCAACGCCTTCAGGCAGATGCGTTCCAGGGCGCGCGGGATGCGCGGCTGGAGCTGGCGCGGCGTCCGCATCCATCCCTGTTGCGCCTGCTCGATCACTTGCTTGACCGTCCCTCCCTGGTAGGGCGGCCGGCCGGTGAGCAGCTCGTAGAGGATGGTCCCCAGGCCAAACACGTCGGTTTCGCGGCCGACCGCCTCGTGCCGGCCCTCGGCCTGCTCGGGGGTCATGTAGGCCGGCGTGCCGACCAGGTCGCCGGCCTGGGTCAGGCCGGCGGCGTCGGCCTGCATCGAGCGGGCCAGTCCGAAATCGGCGATCTTGGGCACGCCGCCGACCGTCAGAAGGACATTGGCCGGTTTGAGATCGCGATGGACGACGCCCTGCTGGTGGGCGTGTTCCACGGCGTCGGCCAGTACGGCCGTCAGTGTCGCCGCTTTCCGCGGCGGCCAGGCGACCCCTTTCGTTTGATCGGCGAGGCTTCCGCCCTCGACGAATTCCAGGCTGAGATAAGGGCGGTCGTCGTGCGCGCCGTGGTCCCAAATATGCACGATGTTGGCATGATCGAGCCGGGCCACCGTGCGGGCCTCGACGTTGAAGCGGGTCCGGGCGTCGGGGTCCGCCAGCCGGTGCGAAAGAATCATCTTCAAGGCGACGATGCGGTTCAGACTGATCTGGAGCGCCTTGTAGACGACCCCCATGCCCCCTTTGCCCTGGAAGCTGAGGATCTCATAGCCGGGGATCCGCGGCGGCGGGCAGTCGTCCGCGGGAGGCGTTCCCCCCACGACCTCCTCCGGCGTGGCGGCGGCAATCGTCGCGATCGACTCCGTGGGATTGGGGATACGAAGCGGGGAAAGCAGGTCGGCGAGGTGGTCCTCGTCGGCGAAGAACTTTGCCAGTTCCTCGGCCCATTCGGGATGTTGGGCCATCACCGCGCGCGGATCGGGGTCTCGGCCGGCGTCGGCATCCTGGAGATAGGCGAGAACAATATCTTCCAGGCTTTGCTCGCGCTGCGGCGTCTGGGGCGATTCGACGGGCATGGCAACCTCACGGTTCCTCTTTGAGCAGCCGGCGGAGCGCGGCGCGTCCGCGGAGCAACAGACCGGCCACCGCTTTGGGAGTGCGTTCCATCTGCTCGGCGATTTCCGCCACCGAAGCGCCCAGCAGGTCGCGCTGGATGACCGCCGTGCGCTGGTCCTCCGGCAACAGGTTCATGGCGGCGGCCAGCCGAAGCAGTTGCTCGTGACGCTCGGCCTGCTCGACCGGCGAGGCCCGCTCGTCGGCCAAAAAGGCGGCCAGGCGAGCCGAGGAATCGGCCACGGCCGCCTCCAGCGATTGTTCCAGGGCCACGTCGCGCTCCTTGGCGCGTGCCTTGCGGACCTCGTCCCGCAGCGTGTTGGCCAGGATCTGCTGGAGCCAGGCGATCAACTCGGCCTCGGTCGTGCCGCGAAACTGTTCGAGCTTTCGTTGGGCCTTGAGGAGTGTTTCCTGGATCAGGTCCGAGGAATCGAAGCGGCCCCGGAAGCGCGGACTCAGATGGAACTGCCGGACGAGCAAGCGCAGCAGTGCCCGGTAGCGCTCCAGGTGCCACTCGGTGGACGAGGCCATTTTCTCCTCTGAAGAAATGGACGGAAACGGCCGCCAAATGACTCGCGCGGAGAGAAAGATTTCTCTCCCGCCGGAAATCGACCTCGGAGGCAAAGCGAACCCGATTTTACCAAGGGAGGAGGCGATTGCAATGATCTCAATGAGGAAAAGTGACTTGCCGCTCGTATAATCCGTCCGATACGTTCCCGGAATGTTACCATGGAGCGAGGGTGGGGCATTCTTCTCTCAGCAGGTAGAAAAAGATGACTTTTCTCCTCTATGGCGCCAACGGATATACGGGCCAACTCGTCGCGCGTGAGGCCGTGGTGCGCGGCCTGCGTCCGGTGTTGGCCGGGCGCAACGCCCAAGCAGTGACCGCGCTGGCGAACCAACTCGGTCTGGAGCATCGCATCTTCTCCCTGGACGACGCGGCGGCGACGCGGGCCGGGCTGGAAGGCATGACGGCGGTGCTGCACTGCGCGGGCCCGTTCGCACACACCGCCCGGCCGATGGTCGATGCCTGCCTGGAAGCGCGCGTCCACTATCTCGACATCACCGGCGAAATCAGCGTTTTCGAGGCCTTGGCGGGGCGCGATACGGAGGCGATGGCGGCCGGCGTTCTGCTGCTGCCGGGGGTCGGCTTTGATGTGGTGCCCTCGGACTGCCTCGCTGCCCATCTGTCGCGTCGTCTGCCGGGCGCGACGCATTTGACGCTGGCGTTCCACGGTATCGGCCGTTTTTCGCGCGGCACCGCCACCACCGTCGTCGAGAACCTCGACGCCGGCGGCGTCGTGCGTCGCGGCGGCGTGCTGACGTCTGTGCCGACCGCGTGGCGGACACGCGACATCGACTTCGGCCAGGGTCCGATGCAGGCCGTCACGATTCCGTGGGGCGATGTGTCCACCGCCTACCGCAGTACCGGCATCGGCGACATCGAGGTATACAGCGCCGTCTCTCCCCGGCAGGCACGCATGATGAAGATGAGCCGCTGGTTCGGCTGGGCGCTGCGCTCCGCGATGGTACAGCGTTACCTGAAGCGTCGCATCCAGGCCGGACCGCCCGGCCCGACCGACGAGGAACGCTCCAAGGGCCAGACGTTCCTGTGGGGGGAGGCGAGCGACGGTGGAGGACGGCGCGTGGCGTCGCGGCTGAAGGGGCCGGAGGGGTACACCTTCACGATGCTGACGGCGCTGGCGGCGATGGCGCGCGTGCTGAGCGGCGACGCGCCGCCGGGGTATCAGACGCCGTCGCTGGCGTACGGCCCGGACTTCGTCCTGGAAGTGCCGGGCGTGGCGCGAACGGACGAGTAACCTCGTTTACCAGCCCGAAGCGCTAGCGAGGGCTGTCTTCCGCCCTCGCTGGCGCTTCGGGCTGGTAAATCAAATCAACTCGACATCGGAATCAGCATCGAACGGTGAAAATGCACGTGCCGCCAATGGCCGTCGCGGCGCTGCCAGACGCGCGTCTCGGCGTTGCCGACTGTCATGGCATTGCCGTCCGGGCCGATGCGCTGCGTGAGCCGCATGTAGGCGATCACCGCCACATCGCCCATGACGCGGACGTGCGGATTGCACATGGTCGTCTGGTGCCGGCCGCGGATGCCGCCGAGGTCGAAGTAATAGCGGTGGAACGCCATGCCCTCAACGAGATGACCCAGCGATTCCGGCTCCAGCGATGTCAGCGACGGATCGCACAGCGCTTGATACGTCGCCCAGTCGCCCTGGGTGATGCAATCCAACAGCCGTTGATTCAACTCCAGCAGTTCGGTGGTCGTCGCGTCGTTCATGCCTGTGCTCGATTCGACTTCATGGGGTGCGGTAGATGAACGCGCCGGGCAGCGCCTTGCGCAGTTTCGCCAGTCCCGCCTCGGTGACGCGCGTGTTACTCAGATCCAGTTCGCGTAACTGCGTCAATCTCTGCAAATGCGCCAGGCCGGCGTCGGTGATCGCGGTGTCCGCCAGGTTCAACTCTTGCAGGTTCTTCATGGCGATCAGATGGGCCAGCCCCACGTCGGTGATCCGCGGCGAGGCCAGGCTCAATTCCTCGATGGCGTGCATGGCGGTCAAATGGACGAGGCCGGCGTCGGTGATGGCCGTGTGGTGTAGGCTCAACCGTTGGAGGTTGAGCAATCCCGTAAGTTGGCGGAGTCCGTCGTCGGTAATCGCGACCTCCGACAATTCCAGCGATTCGAGTCCGACCAGGCGTCCGAGGTGGATCAGGCCGGCATCGTTGAGAGTGGTCTTCTCCAACCGCAGCTCGCGCATGGTGGGCATCGCGCGCAGGTGCCGCAATCCCTCACCACCCGCCACGGCCCCGCCCAGTGCCAGACCGTGCACCTGTTTCAACTCCGTCAGGCGTTTCAAACCGTCGTCGCTGACGCGCGTTCCACTCAGCAACAGATATTGAAGGCGCGGAAAGGCGCTGAGGTAGCTCAGATCCTCGTCGCCGGCGGGGCAGTTGCGCAAATCCACCTTGACGACTGTCTGATCGCGGTAGCCTTCCTCGACCTGGACCTTGCCTCCCAGATCGCGGATGCGAGCGAGGGCGCGTTCCTGATTGGGAGGCAGTAGCCACAACCAACCCGCCGCCCCAACGCTCAGCACGGTAACACCCACAGCCAAGAGTAGAACGAGACGCTTCATGGCCGAACCTCCATGTACGGCAACGGCGAATCCCTGGGCGGCTCAACGGAATCCTAATGAGCCGGTTTGATCTGATCTTGAGCGGGCTTGATGGCATTGCTGGGCGGGGACGGCGCGCTGGCGGGGATGAACGGTCCCTTGAGTTTGTCCGGGCCGCCCCACGCCTTGACCGCGTTGACGACGGCCTGGCGGAACGACTCCGGCTCCGGCACGCCCGTCAGCTTCAGCACTTCCTTGCCGCCGGAAAGCACCAGCAAATCGCCGGAGCGATAGAAGGCGTCGTAGCTGTCCGGCGCCAGGCGGACCTCATCGATGTCCTGAAGGGCGACCTCGTGGGTCGAGGCCGGCTTCCAGCCGCGTCGCACCATTAACCGGCGATTGGTCAGTGTGTAACGCTTGCAGATGAACGGCGCGAGTTTCTTGCCGAACAGCAGGGCGTTGAGCATCCAGCCGAGCGGAGCCAGAAACACGCTCCGAATGAGTTTGCCGGACAGCGACGCGACGCCGGAGGACACCTCCATGATGGTCGGCCATACCTCGCGGATCATCGCCTCGCCCAGTTGCGGCGGCATCAATCCGGCGACGGCCTGGCGCGGCGAGGGCTGGCCGTTGACGGCGGCGACATCCTGGCTCAGATCGTGAACCATGATTTTCAGTACCCGGTGGGACAGAGATTCTCGCACTGTCTTCCTACGGATCGCACGCGCTTCGCCAAGTGGCATTCACTCGTCCGGCGTTGCTCGCGCGTTGCGGACGCGCGGCCGCTTCCACAGACCGACCGCCGAACGGGCGGGGAAGCCGTTCACGGTCAACTCCGGCCCCCGCAGGCGAATTTCCAGCGTGTTCGGCAGCAGCCAGCGCGGATCGTCAGCCCGATAGCGGTCGCTGAGGAAGTGGATACGTTGGTTCGCCGAGCCGATCCAGCGCCGCCGCAATTCCGGTTGATCGCGGAGATACGGTCCATCGACGAGGATGTCGGTTAGGGCCAGGAGTCCGCCGACGGCAGGGTCGGGCAGTCGGCGAGCCTCTTCGAGCGTGTAGCCGCTGAAGATCATCACCGTCAGTCCGCGCTGGCGCACCGCCCCGGCGAAGGCGGCGCAGCCGGCGGCGTGGGCCAGCGGTTCGCCGCCAAGCAGCGTAATGCCTTCGATCCCATGCACCGGGGCCGCTTCCTCGATCTGTGCGACGAGATCGCGGAGAGTCATCGCCGTGCCGCCCTCGAAGGGCAGCATCTCCGGGTTGCAGCAGCCGGGGCAACGCAGCGGACAACCCTGCAACCAAACGGCGAAGCGACGCCCCGGTCCCTCCGCCTCGGTGCAGGGGACGATCTGCGCGATTTGCAGAGCAATATCCGAAAGCATGATGGACTTCACGCGATGCGAACCACTCCGGGTTCCCCCTCCACCCCTTCACAGACGATGTCGCGATCCAGAAACCGGCGGATGACGGCGATGTTCGTCGCCAGATGCCGCGTCACCTCGGCGACACGATACTCCGATGCCCCTTCCGCCAACGCCAACGGCAGCACGATCTGGTCGGCGCTGTGGGCATCGACCAGGGCGTCGCCGGCGTCGAGATAGGCGATCGCCTGCTCGACGGCCTCATCGGCAACGCGCTCGGCCGGCTTGCCGCGCGCCCCCAGCGCAAAGAATAACGTCGGGACGGGAGTCGTGTCTAGCTCCACAGCGAGCACCGTGCCCGGCCCGCCCTCCCACGTCTCTTCGCGGAGATTGGCCTTAAGCCCATACTGCTGCAAGCGGAACAGCGCCCGCCTCGCCTGCCGCCGCGCGATCGAGGGATCGAGTCCGGCCACCGCGCTGAAGCCGCTCGCCTTCACGGACCCGCGCGTTCCCAGACGGATGCCATGTAGTTTGCCGCACGGCTGGATGAACGCCTCGACCACGCCGCCGCCGCGCGGATAGAAACCGGGCCGGTTCATGCGCAGGCTCACGCGCAGGCCGCACAAATCCAGGTAGCGCCGCCAGGTCGTATCGAGGAAGTGAAAGCAGGGGCTGGTTGAGACGTGCGTGCCGCCGATGAGCGTCAATTCGCTGGGCGTCGCGCCGCGCAGGGCCAGCGGCAGATACAGCGTGTGCAGCACCAATCCGGTCGCGCCGGCGGTGCCGACATCGAAACGATACGTGCCCGCCTTGACCTCTCCCGGCTCGAAGACGAGATCGCTGCTGCCGAGCGAGGCGCCGCGCGTCTGGGCTTGACCAATCGTCGCGGCGGCGCGGACGCTCATCAGGTGTTGTGGTTGCAGTCCCGGCTTCGGCCGGCCGGCGCGGACGTTGCGCAGATGAAACGCCCGCCCGGTCAGAAGCGACAGGGCCAGGCTGCTGCGCAGGATTTGCCCGCCGCCCTCGCCGAAAGAACCATCCAGTTCCAGCATGGCATCGCTCATACTTGCAGGAGAGTACAAGCCGCGCCGAAGTTCACTTCGCAACAGCGCGCGAGCGCCGGGCCAGGCGAGCCAGCGATGCCTTGGCCTCGCGCATCAGCTGCGCGTCGGCGGCAGATTTCGCCAGCTTCTCGATGACTGCACGCGCTTCGGCGCTGCCGATGTGCTCCAACGCCTCCAAGGCACGCAGCTTCTGAAGGCTCTCTTGTTGCAGCTCGCGCTTCTCCTGATCGTCGAGCCTCACCAATAATCTCTCCAGCCGTTTCCGTGCCTCCAACGACGGACGCTCCTTGAGCTTCGCCCTCAGATGCGATTCCGCCCAGGGACCAAGTTTTTCAAGCTGGCGCGTCGCCGCCTCGCGGGTGGCAAAGTCGTCGCTGTCGAGGTCGGCGAGGAAGCGGGCGATGTCCTTGTACTCCTTCGGAGGCTCCGGCGGCCGCAGGCGATCGGCCAGGAAGCGCACCGCCGGCGAACCGGCTGCGTGAAGAGCGCGGATGGCACGGTAGGCGGATCGTGCATTCTCGCTCGCCAGCGTGGACCAGAGGGATTCCAACTCCTCGGTTGTCGCGGGGCGAGCCGGCTCTTCTGCGGGAAGCATACGGGATACGTCCCAGATGAGGACGGTCGAATCCCAACCGCCCGTCGCCAACCGCTTGCCATCCGCCGAGAAGGCGAGAGCGCTTACCCGTCCCCGGTGGCCGGGAGTCCCAGACAGTTCGTGGCCGGTGGCCGCATCCCAAAGATGAATCGTTCCCTTCCAATCGGTCGAGGCCAGCAGCCGTCCATCCGGCGAGAAGGCGAAGCGATACAAGTGCGCGGAAGCGCTGCCCATGATGTCTGTCTCTCTTCGCAACCAGCCACGTGTCTTCCCCGTGGCGGTTTCCACCAGATGGATCTCCTCTTCACCGTCGTAGGCCAACGTCCTCCCATCGCAGGAAAAAACGAAATAACTCCACAGCCGGTTTGCCCCAGTGAGAGGATACACCTTTCCCGTATCCAGATGCCACAAACGGGACGACTTTTGTCTCTCGAATGTGACCAGGGCAAGCATTCGGCCATCGGGTGACAGAGTCATCTCGGGGCTGCTCCTCTCTTGAAGGTCCACATGCCGATGAGTCTCTCCCGTGGTCACGTTCCAGATCTGGATACAATGTTGCTCCGTATTTACCACCGGCATATCTCCCGCGGAAGAGAAGTTGCGCTCCCAGTTGCTCACCCCTGGCACCTTCACGCGGCGCAGTTCCTTGCCAGCGGCGACATCCCACAATCGAATGGTCGAGGGCTGATCCATCAGAAGTAAATGCTCGCCATCAAACGAAGACACCTGGCAGTTTCGGCCTCCATCGCCTGCAAGCCGCCGCAACTCCTTGCCGGTGGCTGATTCCCAGAGGCGGATGCTGCCGTCATCCGATGCCGTCGCCACCTGCTCGCCGTTGCCGAGGAAAACAATGCTGTTGATCCTCGCCTGATGGCCTCCACCCCGCGGCAGTTCCCTCCCGGTGGTCGCCGCCAGCAACCGCACACGATGATCCTTGTCTCCCACAGCGATCGCCTTACCGTCGGGAGAAAAAACGAGAGTCTCGGTAAAAGTGGGCAGGGGAGTGCTGAGGAGTTCTCGTCCGCGGGCGGCGTCCAGGATCTTCAATAAGCAGGACTGCTTCCCCTGATTCCAGAGCGTCGCAGCCAGCGACTCACCCTTGGGCGCGAACGCGATGGCGGCCCCATTTCCATCCTTATCCTTGCGCTGCCATATCTCTTCTCCAGAGATCAAATTCCACAGGTGAAGCGAGCCGTCCTGCGTGATGGCCGCCAGCCGCTCGCCGTTCGGTGCGAGAGCGATGTGGTCGGCGTCCACATAACCGACCTCGAAGCGACGGACCACCTTCCCCGTTGTCAAATCGAGTTGCCCGACCTCGCCGCGGTCGCGGAGCCATTTCTCCCGGTTGCCGACGATAAGGGATTTGCTGTCCGGAGTGAACGCGAGATAGGCAATAACACCGCCGAATTCGGTGTACCGGCGGTACTCCTTGGCGGCTTGGATGTCCCATAACACCACCGCCCTGTTTTCATCTGCCCAGGCCAGAAACTTGCCATCGGGAGAGAAAGCGAGCGCAGGAACCCAGCGTCCCTCCAGTTTTAACTTGCGAGCTTCCGCGCCCGTGGCCACGTCATACAGCGACAGAAACTTGCCCTTGCGCGTGGGAGAAGCCAGGAACTTGCCGTCAGGCGAGAATGCCAGCGGCTCATTAAACACCGACTCGACGATCCGTAAGCGGCGCAGTTCCCTGCCCGTCGCGAAGTCCCACAGGGAAATCTGCCCATCGAAGTCTTTCGCCGCCACAATTTTGCCGTCCGGAGAGAAGGCGAGCGCCGTCACGCCATTACCGTTCCGCAATCGAACCGTGCCCAAACGGGCGATGGCAGCAGCCGGCAATGGATCGCCATAGCGGTCGGTGCGTGGGCGGGCATCGACTTTCGGCGGACCACCGCAGACGGCCTGGGACGCCAGCATTGCGAGGCAACTCAGAAGGGACAACGGGGTGAAGCGAGGCGCCATGGCAATTCCCTCGGACACGGAGAGGGCACTCGACGATCCTCCTTCGAGAGTAACAATCTCTTTGAGACCGTCGCAAGAGAATCAGAGGGAAACCGACTGCTGCCGGTCAGTCACCGAAGAGTTGATCGAACTTGCTTTTCGCCGGGGGCGCCTCGCTGGATTTGGCGCGTGCGGTGAAATCGAACTCCTCGCAGAAGTTCGCGCCCTCCACATCGCGGACGTATTCGGTGGTGGGACTGAGACAGTGGTTGTGCGAACTGGGGCTGTAGAGGCGGCAATTCACGCAGCAATGCAGATAGGCGTGGCACTTCGGGCACGTATCGCGAAAGCCAATGGTGTTGGTAGAGCACAAGTCGGGCCGAAGTTCACGCGGAAAAACTCCACCGTGGTGCGAGGAACGGCCAGCCTCCGCCGGCAGAGGCTGGCCGTTCGCCAGAGACTTGACCGGCTTGGCAAAAGGGCTTGACACTGGCCGACCCCAGCCTTAGACTTCGAGATAGATAATGTGTTTTGCCTTCCGCAAACCGTGATCCTATCCCACTCGTCACCAGGGGCCTTTCCCCTCATCGTTCGGAGGTCGGATCGGCACGTTCTTGATTTCACGTGTGAGGAATAGGTCGCACGGGCTTCTGTGAACCAAGGGATCCGCGGGCCTGTCCGGTCCTTGACGCGCTTACTACTCGTCTGAGTTTTCACTCACCTGCGTTCCGGACAACCGCGACGCTCATCCCCAAACTGTTGCGGCGGAGGTATTCACGTATCGGCGCGATCGCCCCTGGCCCTGGACTCGTACCGCTTTCAGATCGAGGCCCAACTCGCCTCTCCTGATTGTCCGGTCCCTGAGATCGCTCCCCAACTCCCGCGCGGCCCGCCTCGCGGGATGACCTCGGCCGTTCCGTATCCGGCCGTACCTGTGCATCATTCACGCTCCGTTGCGAGCACGGTTGATTCCCTCGTGAAACGCGGATTTGTGCCGTCATGTCGTCGGCCCCGATTACCGGAACGCTTTACCTGATAGATGCGCACTCGCTCATCTTCCAGGTCTTTCATGCCATTCGCGGCATGACAAGCCCGTCCGGTCTGCCGACCAACGCCCTGTTCGGCTTCACCCGCGATCTGTTGTTCTTGCGCAGCCTGAACCCCGACTATCTTGTCTGCGCCTTCGACCGCGCCGAACCGACGTTCCGAAGTGCCATCTACGCGGAGTACAAGGCACACCGCGACGAGATGCCCAGCGATCTGCAATTGCAGATCCCGCTCATCCACCGGATGCTGGAGGCGATGAACGTGCCGGTCATCAGCGTTGCCGGCTACGAGGCCGACGACGTGCTCGCCACCCTCGCCGCGGCCGGCGCCAAGCGCGGACTGGAAGTGTTTCTGTGCAGCAGTGACAAGGATTGTCGCCAACTCATCGACGATCGCGTCCGGCTGTACAGTCTGCGGAAACGGGCGGTCTTCGGCCGCGAGGAACTGCTGGCCGATTGGGGCATCAAGCCGGAGCAGGTGGTCGATCTGCAAACCCTGGTCGGCGACTCGGTCGATAACGTGCCGGGCGTGCCGGGCATCGGCATCAAGACCGCCGCCAAGCTGCTGCAAGACTTTGGCACCTTGGAGAACATCCTCGCCAACATCGACCGCATCTCCGGCGCCAAGCGTCAGGAGAACCTACGGAACTCCGGGGAAGTCATCGCCCGCGCGCGCCAGCTCGTCCGCCTGGCCACGGATGTGCCGATCGAACTCGACTGGGACGCCTGGCAATTGCGCGACATGGATGCGCCGCGTCTGCGGCAGCTGTTTCAGGAATGGGGTTTCCACAGTTTCGCCAACCAACTGCGTGAGCCGGGCAAGACGACGGCGCCCGTTCAGGGCGAGCTGTTCGGCGGTGAGGAACTGTTCCCCTTCGGAGCGAACGCGCCTGCGGAGACGGCGACGAACGGAGAACCTGTCCCGACGCCGAGCGGCGACAACTGGCAGGCGGAGTATCATCTCGTTGATTCCGAGGACAAATTCGAGGATTTCCTTGGCGATCTGGCGCGGCAGAAGCGGATTGCCTTCGATCTGGAGACGACCAGCCTCAGCCCCTTGCAGGCCGAGATTGTCGGCTTCGCGTTCTCATGGCGGCCCGGCGAGGCGTGGTATTTGGCGCTGCGCGGCCCGGAGGGCTATGCTACGCTCGATCCGAGCGCGACGCTGGAACGACTGCGGCCGATCCTCGAAGATCCCAACGTCGCCAAGGTCAATCAGAACATCAAGTACGATCTGCTGGTGTTGCGTGGCCGCGGCGTGCAGCCGCGCGGCGTGGCCGGCGATCCGATGGTGGCCGACTACCTTCTGCACGCCGGCGAACGCAGTCACGGACTCGAAGAGCTGTCGCGCCGTTACCTGAATCATCAGGTGATCCCCATCACGGACTTGATCGGCAAGAAGGGCCGCAAGACGCCGCAGCTGAGCATGGATCAGGTGCCGACCGACCGCGTCGCCGTGTACGCTGGCGAGGACGCCGACGTGGCCTGGCGTCTGTGTGAACGGCTGGAGCCGCAACTGGGACGCGAGGAACTCCGCAAACTCTACGACGACGTGGAAGTGCCGCTCATCGAGGTGCTGGCCGAACTCGAATACAACGGCATTCGCCTCGATTTGCCGCTCTTGCAACGTCTGAGCGCGGAAATGGGCGAGCAGTTGGCGAAGATCGAAAAGGACATCTACGACCTCGCCGGCCATCCCTTCAACATCGGCTCGCTGGTGCAATTGCGCAAGGTTCTCTTCGAGGAGCTGAAACTGCCGGTGCAGGGCCGAACCGGCGTCACCGGCGCGGCCAGCACCGATCAGGAGACGCTGGAGAAACTGGCCGCGCTCGATCATCCCGGCGCCGCCCTGCCGCGCAAGATCCTGGAACACCGCCGCATCGCCAAGCT
The DNA here is from genome assembly GCA_036557825.1 of Gemmataceae bacterium. GTDB lineage: Bacteria > Planctomycetota > Planctomycetia > Gemmatales > Gemmataceae > JAJPHU01. Next base: position 8,001 of record DATBGU010000031.1, on the reverse strand, counting down.
CAAGAGCACCTATGTCGATGCTCTCCCGGAGATGGTCAACCCGAACACGGGAAGGGTGCACGCATCGTTCAATCAGACGGTGGCCTCGACGGGACGATTGTCCGCATCGGATCCGAACCTCCAGAACATTCCGGTGCGCCGCGAGGAGGGCCAGCAGATCCGGCAGGCGTTCCTTCCGACCGAGGGCTGGCTGCTCTTGACCGCCGACTATTCGCAGATCGAACTGCGTCTGCTGGCGCATTTCTGCGGCGACGCCGAATTGCGCCGGGCCTTCGCCGAGGAGCGCGACATTCACTCCGCCGTCGCCGCGCAGATTTTCGGCGTGCCCGAGTCGGACGTGAACGGCAATCAGCGGCGCATGGCCAAGACGGTCAATTTCGGCGTCATCTACGGCATAAGCCCCGTCGGCCTGGGGCAGCGGTTGGAGATGTCGCGCGACGAGGCGGCGAAGTTCATCGCCTCCTACTTCGCGCGCTATCCGAAGGTGCAGGACTATCAGGACCGGCTGCTGAAGGAGTGCCGCAAGCGCGGCTTCGTGTCCACGATCCTCGGCCGGCGTCGGCACTTCGACCGCGACGCCATCCGCGCCAACTCGACGTATCAGCAGCGCAACACCGCGGAGCGCGAGGCGATCAACATGGAGGTGCAGGGTTCGGCCGCCGACCTGATCAAGCTGGCGATGCTCAACGTCTATCGCCGCCTGCGCCGCGAGGACCGCCGCGCCCGGCTGCTGTTGCAGATCCACGACGAGCTGGTCTTCGAGACGCCGCCTGAGGAACTGGCCGCGCTGGCCGAGTTGGTGCGCGAGGAGATGACGACGCCGGTAGCGCGCGCGCTGGGTCTGCAAGTGCCGTTGCGCGTCGATCTGGCGTCCGGCCCGAACTGGCTCGACGTGACGGAGATGAAATCCGCATGACGGCCGCCAAGAGGGACAAACTGGTCGTGGGCCTCATTGGCGGCATCGGCAGCGGCAAGAGCCAGGTGGCCGCCGCCTTCGCCCGCCGCGGCGCGTGTGTCATCGCCGGCGATCAACTGGGCCAGGCCGCCCTGCGCGATGCCGACATTCGCGGCCGCGTCGCCGACCGCTGGGGCAACGACGTGCTCGACGACAAGGGCGAGGTCGATCGGCGGCGGCTGGCCGCCATCGTCTTCGCGGACCCGGCCGAACGGAAGGCGCTGGAGGCGATGACGCATCCGTGGATTCGCCGCCGCATCCATGCCGAGATCGAACAGGCCCGCCGCGATCCGGCGGTGCCTCTGATCGTGCTGGACGCGGCGATCATGCTGGAGGCGGGATGGAACGACGTATGCGATCGGCTTATTTACATCGAAGCCCCGCGCGGCGTGCGCCTGGAGCGCGTGCGCCGGCAGCGCGGCTGGACGGAGAAGGAGGTGGCCGCCCGCGAACAAGCGCAATTGCCCTTGACCGAAAAGGTCGTTCGGGCCGATCATGTGCTCGAGAACTCGGCCTCCCTCGAGCATCTGGACCGGCAAGTACACGACCTTCTGCATCTCTGGGGGTTGGCCCGCGCTTCCACCCGGAGAGAACCCGACCCTTGACCCGGCGCCCCGCCGGCCCGGATTTGTTGTTTGTGAGGAACTTCTGATCTTGTTTGAGAGCCACGCCGCTGGGGTTTCACCGCGCCGGACGCGATACGCAACATCTCCGCGTTCGGCCGGCAGAAAGGATTGATGATTTCAGATTGATGATTGATGATTGAACTACAGGTCTTCCAATCATCAATCATCAATCTGAAATCATCAATCTCTTCTCTTCCGCCCCAGCTATCTGTGAAGGAGATTCTGACATGGCTGAAGCCAAGAGCCGACGCGAATTCACGCCCCGACCTCGACCGCGGAGCAAGACCGATCTGCCCCCCGACGCCGACGACCGTACCGATGAGGAACGTACCTCACTGCTGACCGAGTCCTCCGCGCTCGACGCCGACACGCTGGAGCCGCGCGGCGGCGACGAGTCCTCGATCGGCGAGGAGCGGCGCCCGCCCCTGTCCGCTCCGGCGCCGGCTCGCGGTTCCCGCGGCGAGGACTACCCCGGCTTCGACGAGGAGATCAACAACCGCTACGAGGAGATCAAGCGCGGCAGCACGCACATCAGCGAATTGCAGCAAATGACCATGCCGCAACTCCTCAAGGTTGCCAAGGAAGAGGGGCTGACCGACTACACCGGCCTGAAAAAACAGGATCTCATCTTCAAGATCCTCAAGGAGCGCGTCAAGCAGAACGGCCTGATGTTCGGCGAGGGCACGCTGGAAGTGCTGCCCGACGGCTTCGGCTTTTTGCGCAGCCCCGATTACAACTACCTGCCCTGCCCCGACGACATTTACATCTCGCCGTCGCAGATCCGCCGCTTCGGCCTGCGAACCGGCGCTGTCGTGGCCGGACAGATCCGTCCGCCCAAGGAGAACGAGCGCTACTTCGCGCTGCTCCGCGTCGAGGCCATCAACTATCAGGATCCGGACATCCTGACGCAGAAGGTCGTCTTCGACGATCTAACCCCGTTGCACCCCGACAAACGGCTGGGGTTGGAGTCGGACCCCACCGAGATCAACATGCGCGTCATGGATCTGGTGACGCCGATCGGCAAGGGCCAGCGCGGTCTGATCGTCGCTCCGCCGCGCACCGGCAAGACCATTCTTTTGCAAAAGATCGCCAACAGCGTGCTGCGCAACCATCCCGAATGTTACGTCATCGTGCTGCTCATCGACGAGCGGCCCGAGGAAGTGACCGAGATGGAGCGCACCGTCAAAGCCTCGCACTCCGAGGTCGTCAGCTCGACCTTCGACGAGCCAGCTTCGCGGCACGTGCAAGTCAGCGAGATGGTCATCGAGAAGGCCAAGCGCATGGTCGAGTACGGCACCGACGTGGTGATCCTGCTCGATTCCATCACACGCCTGGCCCGCGCCTACAACACCGAGATCCCGCACTCCGGCAAGATCCTCTCCGGCGGCGTCGATGCCAACGCCCTGCACAAGCCGAAGCGATTCTTCGGGGCGGCGCGCAACATCGAGGAGGGCGGTTCGCTGACCATCCTGGCGACGGCGTTGATCGACACCGGCAGCCGCATGGATGAAGTGATCTTCGAGGAGTTCAAGGGCACCGGCAACATGGAACTGCATCTCGATCGCCGCCTCGTCGATAAGCGCGTTTGGCCGGCCATCGACGTGAACCGTTCCGGCACGCGCAAGGAAGACTTGCTCATGGACCCGGAGGAACTGCGGCGCATGTACATCCTGCGCAAAGTCCTCAGCGACATGAACCCCGTCGAGGCGATGGAGCTGCTGACCAACCGCATGAATCGCACCAAGAGCAACGCGGAGTTCTTGATGAGCATGAACCTTTCCTAGAAAGGATGAAGGATGAAGGATGAAGGATGAAGGATGAATGGGTTGATTTCATCCTTCATCCTTCATCCTTCATCCTTTTGAGTATGCCAACCATCTACGAAGGCTCGTTCGCGCCGCCTTCGGGGCGATTCGCCCTGATCGCGGCGCGATTCAATTCCGCCATCGTCGAGCCGCTTGTCGCCGGAGCGCTCGACGCTCTGAAACGTCACGGCGTCGCCGACGACGCCATCGACCTCGTGCGCGTTCCCGGCTCGTTCGAGATCCCCCTGACGGCGCAGCGTCTCGCCGACAGCGGCAAGTACGCGGCGGTGATTTGCCTGGGAGCGATCATCCGCGGCGACACCGACCATTACGATTACGTGGCCGGCGAGGCGGCCGGCGGCGTGGCGCGGGCGGCGCTGGCGACAAACGTGCCGGTCATTTTCGGCATCCTCACTTGCGATACGCTGGAGCAGGCCATCAACCGCGCCGGCGCCAAAGCGGGCAACAAAGGATTCGACGCCGCCCTGACCGCCATCGAGATGGTGAACCTGCTGCGAAACCTGCCGAAATGATTTCGTCCCGGAGGGACCGTTTATGACCGCAGCTGAACTCTTGAAAAAACTCGGAGGCATTCCAGCCGATCGGGTCTTGCTGGATCCGCCGCCCGGAACCGCCACGGAAAAGGACGTTCTCGCCGTTGAACGACGCGAAGGAAGGCTTTGTGAGTTGGTCGATGGCGTTTTGGTGGAGAAGGCCATGGGACTTGCGGCGTCTTTTTTGGCATTAGAGATCGCCTTTTTTCTCCGCCAGTTTTTGGCCGAATATGATCTTGGCATTCTTGCCGGCGAGCAGGGGCCTTACCGTCTCTGGCCGGGTTTGGTTCGCATCCCGGATGTTTCTTTCATCTCGTGGGACCAACTCCCCGATCGCAAAATCCCGAAAAAAGCCATCCCGAACCTCTATCCCGATCTGGCTGTGGAAGTCCTTAGCCGCAAGAACACGAAAACAGAGATCGATCGCAAACTTCACGAATACTTTCGCAGCGGCACACGACTCGCCTGGGTCGTGGACCCGCGCAAACGGATCGTCCGTGTCCACACCGCGCCCGATCAATTCCGTCTGCTCACGGAAGATCAAAGCCTCGACGGCAGCGAGGTGCTGCCGGGACTGAGTCTATCGCTGCGCGAAGTGTTCGGCCGAATCTCCTCTGATAAACCGCGAAGAAAACCTCAAAAACCATAAGTCCTTTCCTATTCCATGATGGACCCGAGCAATTCACCCCAACACGGCCCACCCGCCTCACGGAATCATCGAGAACGGGACGCGCTTCGCGGAGGTTGACTGCGGCGGGCGCGCCAACTCCTGAGTTGGGGCTTCCCCGTAGCCGCTGCGCGGGCTGAGGAAGGTCCACTCGGGCGCCAGTTCCGAAGGTGCCTTCCGCGCCGGATTGGACCGTAGAGGTCGCGGCCGCGGCAATTCCTCCAACTCGGGCCGGTAAGGTGGAGGAGTCTCGACGTAGGGCACGCGGGCGGCGACCACGGCCAACTCGTGGGACAACAATTCGCGCGTCTTGGGATGCGTCGGCGAGCCGAAATGCCAGACGTTGGTGAAATGGCGATTGTCGGCGCGGTCCATCGTCGTGCCGTTCCAGATGCACCCCGCGGCCAGGATGTTCACGACGTGCAGAACGTGCGCCGGCTGAGTTTTTTCATCGTTTTCCAGTGTGTTGCCGCCGAGGTAGACGAGCAGATCGATGATGATGCCGTCGTCCTTGACGGCGTTGGCCAATTCGCGGACCATGTTGGCCCCGAAGCTGAAACCGATCAGCACGAACCGGGCTTGCGGATCGTCCTGATGGACGCGGCGCAGTTCCTTCTTGAATTCCCACAGGTGATAGAGTTGTCCGTAGTGCGTCTTGATGTAGCCCAGCTGTTGAATGTACTCCGTCAACCCCGCCAGGTTCGCCAAGTCGAGCGGGTCCATGCCGTGAATGATGAAGATGTGGACGTGATTGCGGCACGGCGTCGGAATCGCTTCGCCCGATGTCATTTGTTCCTTCGGCGGCAGATCGAGCGAATGCACGAAGCTGAGACAGCCCTGTCCCGTGGCGAGCGTGAGCGTGGTCAAACACATCATTCCGAACCGGCGCGGCCAACGTCCTTGTTGCGTCATACCAAGATGTCCTTCCGTGGTGTTCGGCGAGCGGGGATCGCGGCGGCGTCCTGCCCAGACGTTCGGCGAGGCGGCTCCTGCCGCCTTTTCGCCGGTTGACTGTTTTCCGGATCTTGTTCCTTTTTCGGCGAACGGTCTATCTTGCCTGCACGCCAAGGTCCGCCGGACGCATCAATCTGAGATGGAAAATGCGGCGCGTGTCGAGAATAAGCATGACTCCGGCGCGGTCGCGTTTCCGGTCGTGACGGTTAGGCGACCTGGATGAGATGCGGCGTCCGCTCGCGCTTCAAGGAGTCGAAAGCGTCGATTGACCGCAGGCAGAGCGCTGCGGATAAATGGAAGGCCGACCAGCACGGCCAAGTCTTGATGGTGGAGGGGCGACATGAAGCGATGGCGTGGCACCACAACCACAGTCCTTGTTCTGTTGGTCGCACCGTTCGCACACGCCCAGGACGCTCCGCCCTCACCCGGTCGAGCGATCACTTCCGGCAACGTGCTGGCGGCGCTGGGCGGCGGCTCGGTGGACGCGCTGGCGGGCACGTTGCGCGGCTTCCTCGTCAAATCACTGCCCAACCCCGTCTATGAGGACGCGCGGCACTGGGGCCTGCAAAAGCCGGTGCGCGAGGTGCGCTGGCGCGGCAAGGGGCTGCACGTTCATCGCGAAGAGGTGGACGTGCTGAAAAACGATGGCCGCTGGTGGAAGGTGCGCGTCACCGGCGAGCGTCTGGCCGATACGCTGGTCCTCGACCTGCGCGATGCTCGGCAAGTCGAACCGGGCCGTATGACGTTCACGGCCTTCATCTCGTTCGACACTCACGTCGATTTCGACCGGCAAGTCTGGCGATCCGGGACGCGAACGTACTCCGGCAGCATCCGCGCCCGGCTGCGCGTCCGGCTGACGCTGCATTGCGAGGCCACGGCCCGCCTCGACGCCGGCGGCGGTATTCTGCCGGACGCGCTGTTCCGTTTGCGAGTGCTGCGTTCGGAGTCGGGGTACGATAATTTCGTGGTCGAACACATTGCCGGACTCGGCGGCGAGGCGGCCAAGCTGCTCGGCGACGCGGCGCGCGGCAGCCTCAAGCAGTGGCGTCCGTCGATGGAGCGCGAACTGCTCGCCAAGGCCGACGCCGCCATCGTCAAGGCCGGCGATACCAAGGAAGTGCGCGTCAGCCTGTCGAAACTGCTGAGCAAAAAGAACTAACCACAGAGTCACAGAGAACACAGAGAAGAAAACACAGAGAAAACAATAAGGGAAAAATAAGAGGAAAGAGATAAGCAAACCCGTTTGCTCTTTTTTCTCCTCTGTGTTTTCTCTGTGTTCTCTGTGACTCTGTGGTTAGTTCCTCTTCCTACCCAACTGTCACGGCGTTGCCGGACAGGACGGACTGACATTCCTTCTGGCACAGGACCAGGGCATCTCGGGCCAGCTTGGCGCTGAGCAGGTCCGGCGCGCGGCCGGCCTGGACGCCATCGACCGCCGCCTGGATCTCGGCCGTGAACGCGGCCGTCGCTTCCGTCGATCCCTTCAGTTTCGGCTGCTTCGCCTTGCCGTCCTGCGTCAGCACCGTCAGCGGCTGCGTCCCGGATTCGTAGATCAGTGTCGCCTTCTCCAGATACAGCTCATAACCGTGGACAAACTCGCGGCCCTTCTTCGCCAGCGCTCCGCTGGAGCAAGACAGTGCCAGCGCGTTGGCTCCGCTGCCGTAGAGATATTGCGTGGTCAGATAGGTGACGGCGTTCTGATCGGTCGCCAGTCCGGTGGAGAAGACCTTGCGGGGAACGCCGGCGATGAGACCGATGAAATGCGTGTCGTGGATGTGCAGATCGACGGCGGGTCCGCCGGTCTTGCTGGCGTCGCCGATCTCGTCCGACCAATCCGGCTGCGCGATGACGCGCTTGAAGTGTCCCGCGAGCAGGCGGCCATAGGCGCCGGATCGGACCGCCTCGGCGGCGAAGGCGAATTCGGGGAAGAACGGCAGCACGTGGGCCACCATAAGCAGTTTGCCGGCCTTCGCCGCCGCTTGCAGCATGGCGTCGGCATCCTTGCGCGTCAGGGCGATGGCCTTCTCGACCAGGACGTGCTTGCCGGCGCGCAGGGCGACGCGGGCCATGTCGGGATGCAAGTGAGTCGGCGTGCAGATGTCGATGAGGTCGATGTCGGGATCGGCGCACAAGTCCTCGAAGCGGGCATGGCGTTTGATTTTGCCGAGGTCCATCCAGGTGCCGGCCGGTCCGAAGTTGCCGCGGATGCCGCGCCAATCTCCGGCGAGCTTCTTCGGGTCGCGCGTGCAGATCGCGGTGACACGCGCTCCGCGCAGTTTCGCCGCGGCGAGGTAGTGAATCATGCCCATGAAACCTACACCTGCGATCCCAATTCTCACCATTCGTAATCCCTTATCTTTCTTCCTGTGATGGCGTTAACGATCGCGGCCGCATGGTTGTGACCGTTGTTTTCCGGATGCTTGGCGGCCTTTCTTTGTGG
>DATBGU010000030.1:0-3115 GCA_036557825.1 Gemmataceae bacterium | reverse complement strand
TGTCCTCGACTACGGCTGTGGCTACTTCGACGTGGGCCTGGCGATCGCCGACCGGGTCGGACGGGTCGATGGGTTCGACGTCGAGGAACGCACGGTGGAATGTGCTCGAGAGCGGGCCGGGGATGAGTCCCGGATATTTGGCGACAGTGACGACATTCCACGGGCAACCTACGACCTCATCGTTGCCAACAGTGTCTTCCAGTATCTCGGCAGCGACGAAGGCGTCTTGCGCGCCCTCCAGGTGTGCCGCGATCTGTTGCGGCCGGATGGTCGAGGAGAGGTACTGCTCGGCGATCTCATCCCAAGGCGCTATTCACCCGTCAAGGACGCCTTCCGTTCCCTGTGGGTCGCCAGCACCAATGGCATGCTGAGCCCCATGATCGCCCACCTCTGGAAGGCCTCGCTCAAGTCCGATGGCTTGCAGCTCCACCGGATCGACCCGGAGCGACTGGCCGAGCTGGCCGACGACGCCGGTTTCGACTGTCAACGGCTCCCACACAACCTCACGCCGTCTCGGCGGCGCTACTCCTGCCTGCTGAGGAATTTGCGCCGATGAAAGGGAGTGAAACGGTGAAGGCACACGGTCGGCAAGGAGAGGCGAGATGGGGAATCTGCTTGTCGGCATTGGGCTCTCGTATCTCCTGTCCTTCTCCTATCCCTACTGGCGGTGCCGCGACCGTCTTTCTCTGACGAAGTACCTGTCGAACCACGCGCTGTTGCTCTCTCCGCTCAACTTTGTACTTACCTTCTTCTCCGGCGGCGCGGGACGGAAGTCGGTATTTGCCCCCTCTATCGTGCCGGGCCTGGAGTTGATTAAACAGAACTATGACATCATTCGCGACGAAGCCAAGGCGCTATTGGACGGTGGAGTTTTTCAGCGACCGCCCGCCGTTGATGAGCCCGGGTACAACTCGTTTGAAAAAGGAGGATGGCGCCAGTATCCGATCAAGTGGTACGGGTCTTCGTGCCGGCAGTCGGCCGCCAGCGCGTGCCCTCATACCTGCTCGGTCCTGGAGAGAATCCCCGCGGTTCTCTCCGCCATGTTCGTGGTGCTGCCACCCGGGGGCCGGATTGGACCCCACCATGATCCGCTGGCAACCTCGCTTCGCTATCACATAGGCCTTGTCACTCCAAATACCGAGAAGTGCGCGCTCACGCTCGATGGCCAGGCTTACCCCTGGAACGACGGGAAAGAACTGCTGTTCGATGAGACGTTCCTCCACAGTGCGTTGAATGACACCGACCAACCGAGACTTATCCTCTTTTGTGATGTGGAAAACACGAATCTGCCCTGGGGGGTCAGACACCTGGCGGGCGCCGTCAATTCCATGGTGGTTGCCAGAATGACGGGCGCGAACGACGGCGAGAGGTTGTCGTGGGTATCCGCCGTGTATCGCCCGGTCTATCGAGTGCGTGCGTACGTCAAAGAGAATATTCGACCGAGAAGTCTCTTCCTCTACAACGTCATCAAGTTCTCGGCGATAGGCGCGGGGCTTCTGTTCGTTGTCTCGATATTCTATTTGCTGACCTCCGCATTGACCGACTGGTGACGAGTTCGCCGTTTCCGAGGTTGCGGGTTGTCCTTTCGCAGGTAAAGGGCAGTCTCGGCTTCGGGGCTGTCCTTGGCTCATCGTCTGCCCCTCCTGCCGGCGTATCTGGCAGCCCCGGCCAGCAGCCGCCGCTCGAGGTCCTGCCGGGCGGCCGGGTGCATCAAGGCCAGCGTGGTCAAGAGCTCGCGGAACTCGCCCTCGGTCAACGCGCCCTTGATGCCGTTGCATCTCCGGCAGGCGACGGCCAGGTTCTCGAGGGCATCCTTGCCGCCCCTGCTGGTCGGCGTCTTGTGGTCGAGGGACACATCCCATCCGGTCGGCATCTTGCAAAAGCAGCAACACGGCGACGCGGTCAGCAGCTCGAGTAGCTCGGGCAGGCCGTAGTTCAAAGTCTGGCCGTCCTTCGAGGCCCTGGTCTTGTGGTCGTGCACGAGCCGGCGAGCACGGGCCAGGGCGGCGTCGGCTTGTGTAGGTAGTGGGTTCATGGCGTCATCTCCAGCGGCTTCTTCCCCCAGGCCCGTTCCGTCAGCCGGTTGCTGCTCAACATGGCCGCCGTCGTTTGCAATGCCGCCGTCACCATGACCAACCAGATCAGATCCACCGGCCGGCCGTCCACCGTGCCGCACTCGACGACGCGGGCGATCTCGTCGGCGGCATCACAATGCCAGTACAGAGCCGCGATGGCGCGCTCGACGGGCCGGGCGAGATCCACCGGGGCATTGTCCGGTAAGGGCAGCGGCTGGCCGGCCGGCTCGGCGGTCTCGATCACCTTGATGCTCATGGTCTATCCTTCCTCGCCGGGCTCACGCTCCGGTTCGGGGCCTGTCGGCATCCATACGTCCTCTGCCTCCACGGGCGGCCCGCCAGGTTGGGGCGGCGGACTGTCCGACTTTATCCCTGAAGAACACTCTTCTTCCTCTTGGCTAAACTCGGACAACAGCTCCTTCGCCAGCCTGTCGGCGACTTCCTCACTCTGGATGCGCCACACCAAACCGCCCATGTCGCGGCCTTTGAATTGCCGGTACTTGATGCCGTACTCATCCAGGATCTTCTGGACGGCGCTGAAGTCGATGGGTTGCTGGTAACGTCTGAGCAGGCGCCATTCGGACGTCGTGCGATCGGTCCAGTCGCCCAGCACGCGGAAGCTGTGCCGGTGGGTGTGCAGCTCGTCGATGAAGAACTCCTCGCGACTCCCCTGTCGAGGAGACGCCCGCTCTGAAAACGGGAGCGAATTGAACATACAAGTAGGTGAGGCCCGTGAGGGTTGATCTGCTGTTCGGCAGCAATGCTCGAATACTCGATTATCAAGTCGAAATGGTTGTCAGAACGAGACAGTTTTCTTGAAAAAAAACGCTTGCATCGGCAAAGCCAGCTCGTATTATCCAGGTTAACCCTTATAGATGACAGCGCGATTACGGCGTAGTGTACTGCACCTTTCACCACCTTTTTTGGAGCGACTCCAATGATGTTCCTGAACTCGCTGACCAGTTGGCTCCGTAAACGAACTCCTGCGGTGAAGACTCCAAAACCCCCGGCCACCCGATTGCAGTTGGAGGAATTGGAAG
>DATBGU010000029.1:0-43723 GCA_036557825.1 Gemmataceae bacterium | reverse complement strand
GTCCGCCCCCCGAGATGTGCGGAACTCGGGGGGCGGACGCCCCCCGCTCAGAAATGAACCGAACATCAACGAGGGCTGCATGTCGTTCCTCGCACCTTACATGCTCGGCGGTCTGCTCGCCTGCGGCATCCCGATTGCGCTGCACTTCTTCTATCGCAGCCGCTATCGCACGGTGCCGTGGGCGGCGATGAAGTTCTTGCTCACCAGCATCGAGCAGACCAGCCGCCGCCTGCGCTTTCAGGAACTGCTGTTGCTCGCCCTTCGTGTGACGGTGTTGGCGCTTTTGGCGCTGGCGCTGGCGCGTCCCTCGACGACGGCGGCGCGCGGCGGCGAGCAGGGTGACGCCGTCGATTCCGTGCTGCTCGTCGATACCTCGCTGAGCATGGCGGCGCGCGACGGCGTGGCTCCGACCAATCCGGGCAGCGATCCTTATCTGTCCGCGCTGAAGCAGTTCGCGGCCGACGACGGCTCGGTCACGCGCATCGACCGAGCGAAGGCGGCAGCGCAGGCAGTGCTGAGCAGTCTGCCGCCACACTCGACGGCGCAGGTCATCGCCGTGTCCGACCGGGCGGCGCTGCTCGGCCCGCAAACCCCCTCGCATCTCGATCGAGCGAGGCAGCTCATCGCGGAGTTGGAAGGGACACATCTGGGCAGCGATCTGCTGCCGGGCGTCACGGAGGCGGCAGCGGCGCTGCGGCGCGGTCAATCGCCCAACAAGGAACTGTATCTGTTCAGCGACATGCAGAAACGCGGCTGGGAGGCCCAATCCGCGGCGCTAGTGGAGAAGATCAAAGACATCCACGGATTCGCTCGCGTTCATCTCGTGCATTGCGCCACGCGGACGGCGGACAACGTCGCCATCGTCGGCATCACGCCGCAAAGCAGCCTGCGCACCGGCGAACGCGCCGACTTCGCCGTGATGGTGCATAACGCGAGCGGCAACACGCTCCGCAATCTCAGCGTCAGCCTGGAAGTCGATGGCAAATCCGCCGAGCGCGACACACGGCCGCTTGAGGAACTCAAGCCCGGAGAGACGCGGGCCGTGCTGCTCACCGGATTGCTCGACCGCGCCGGACGGCGCATCCTGACGGCGCGTGTCAAGGCGGACGATCTCGACGCCGACAATCGTTTCGATCAGGTGATCGTCGTTCACGATCGGGTCGGCATCCTGCTCGTCGATGGCGCTCCCAACGAGCAAGATCCTCGCAGCGGCGGCAGTTTCTACTTGCAGCACGCCCTGAACTTGCCCGCGCAGATGACCACGGCCGAGCGCGCCGCGCCGCGCATGCTCGCCAACAAGGATCTGTGCATCCTCGTCAACGCGCGGTTGGAACCGAACGGCAAAAACGAGGGCAGCAACCTATCGCCGGCCTTCCTCAAAAACCTCGCCGCCTTCGTGCGCGACGGCCACGGTCTGCTGATCTTCGCCGGCGATCGCGCCGATCCCGAATCGTACAACCGGCTGCTGCACGAGCAATATCGGCTTCTCCCCGCGAAGGTCGCTCGCATCGTCGATGCCCCCGCGGACAAGCCGTGGACACTGGATCGCCAGAGCGCCGAGTCGCATCCGTTCGCCAAGTTCCGCGAGGAGGAAGGATACGCCGGCATCGATCGCGTCGAGGTTCGCCGCGCGCTGGAACTGGAGCAACAAGCAGAGAGGCTGGGCACGTTGGATGAGACGCGCGTCCTGCTGCGTTACAGCAACGGCGGCGCGGCCATCGCGGGTCGTAAGCGGCCGGGCGAGGGCGAGGTGCTGTTGTTCACCACGTCCGTCCACGATACGCGCTGGACCGACTGGTTCATCACGCCGGCGTTCGTGCCGTTCGTGCAGGTATCGCTGAACTATCTGCTGCAAGGCCAGCCGCAGGCGCACAACCGCATTGCCGGCGAACCGCTGCACTGGCAGACGGCGAAGGCCGGCACCGCCAACGCCTACGATGTCGTCCGGCCCGACGGCGAGCATGTTCGTCTCGGCTATCCCGAAACCGTGGCGGGCCGACCGCTGGTGACGGCGGAGGACACGCCGCGAGCCGGCGTTTACCGCATCGTACGCGCCGATCGCCCATTGCAGGCGAGCGGCGAGGAGCCTGCGTCGGATGCGAAGACCAGCGAGGAGCCGGACGGCGTGCCGTTCGCCGTGACCGCCGACGTGCGCGACGGCGAGCAACTGCAACCGGCCAGCGCTGCGGAGATCGACGGACAACTCGGTTTCAAGCCGGTGCATCTGACGGCGGGCGATGAGGGCGGTCTATTCGGCAGCGCCGAGCGGATGAAGAATGAGTGGACGATGTGGCTGTTGGCGGCGTTGTTCGTGCTGGTACTGGGCGAGACGGTATTGGCCTGGTTCTGTGGGCGAGCCTGGTAGGTCCGGCGAGCCGAGCCGGACTCGTGGTGCCGCTCGGCTCGCGGCACCTACCGGCGAGTGTGGTGAGAGACGTTCATGCACTGGCTACAACGATTGAACTGGATCGACGCGCCCGAGCATACATCACTGCACTCGGCGGAGCTGAGTTGGCGCGGCCTGTTCCCCGTGTGGCTGGCGGCGCTGCTGCTCGTTGCCGCGTCCGTCGGCATCGTCTTTCTGTACCTGCGCGAAAACGCTCGCCTCGGCATGCTGCGGCGCGGCGTCCTGGCGGGACTGCGCATCGCCATCGTCGCCCTCGTTCTCGTGCTACTCGTGCGGCCGGTGCTGATCGCCGAGTTTCACGGCGAACGGCCGCGCGGCGTCGCGCTGCTGCTCGATGATACCGAGAGCATGAAGCAGCGCGATCGCCGTGTCTCGGAGGCGGATCGGATGCGCGTGGCCATCGCCCGCGGGCTGCTGCCGATCCACGCCGCGATTACCGATGTCACTCGATTGTCCGCGATTCCGTCCGAGAAACTGGCGAACCCGACGCGCGAGGAGTTGTTGCAAGCGATCCTCGCCAACCCGGAACTGAAATTGCGCGATGCGCTGAGCGAGAAGGGTCCACTGCAAGAATTTCTCTTCGACCGCAAGCTGCGCAGCGTGGGCGATGCGGCCCGCGAGCCGAGCCACACGGCGCTGGCGGATTCGCTGCGCGAAGTGCTGGCACGCAGCGGCGGGGAATTGCCGGCGGCCATCGTGGTGATGAGCGACGGCCGCGACAACGCCAGCAAGCTCACGCTGCAAGAAGCCGCCGAGGCGTGCCGCGACAAGGGTGTTCCGCTGCACATCTACGGTGTCGGCTCCTCCAGCGGCGGCGTGCTGCAAATCAAGGATGTGTCGCTGCCGGGCACGATCTTCGTCGATGAAAAGCCGGACGTGAAGGACGATCCCATCGAGATCGGTGTGCGCTGGCGCTGCCGGGGTTTCAAGGAAGGGACCGTCGTTCTCACCATGAAGTTGGGCAATCAGGAGATTCGCCGCGAGCTGCCGGTCAAGCAGGGCGAGGAGCTGCGCGAGTTCGTGACGTTCGTGCCGCACAAAGGCAAGGAGGGCAAACGCGAATTCACCGCCACGCTGGAGATGAAGGACGATGAGACGACGCGCGATCGGTGGCAACGCACCGTGCAGGTCAAGAACAACCGCGTGAAAGTGCTGTACGTCGAGGACGTGCCGCGTCGCGAGTACAAGTTTTTGCAGCCGCTGCTCGACCGCGATCGCCGTGTACTGGCTCGCTTCTTCCTCATCGAAGGCGATCCGCGCCTGGCGGAAGCCAAATCGTCCGGCGAATCCGGCTCGATGTTTCTCGACAAGTTTCCGGAGAATTTTCCCGATCCGTCGAGCCGCGATACCGACGCGAAGCCGTACGATCTGCTCATCCTTGGCGACGTAGCGCCGTCGGTGTTGGGTAGACAAGGGACAAAAGCGATCCAAAAATTCGTCAAGGAAGGCGGCGGTTTGGTTGTCGTTTCCGGGCGGGGGCACATGCCGGCCGATTACGTCGATTCGCCGCTGGCGGAGGTGCTGCCCGTCGAATTCACGCGGCAGGCGTTTCCGATTCAGTCGGAAGTCCGCACGCAGCCGTATCGCCCGCTCTTGACCTACGATGGCGAGCAGAGCGGTATGCTCGCCCTGGCCGACAGCCAGGAGGACAATCTGAAGCTGTGGAAGGAAGAACTCTGGAAGGATGGCCGCGGCTTTTTCTGGTTCTATCCCGTCGGCGGACTGCGGCCGGCGGCGACGGCGCTCTTGGTGCATCCGGAGCTGAAGACGGGACAGAAGCCGAACGAGCGGCCGATGCCGCTGATCGCCGCGCAGTATTACGGCAAGGGCGAAGTGCTGTTTCTGGGACTCGATGAGACGTGGCGCTGGCGCGACAGCACCGGCGATCGGCTGACGTCGCGCTTCTGGGGGCAGATCGTGACGCAGCTGGGTTTGCCGCATCTGCTCGGCCATTCACGCCGCGTGCAGCTGGAACTGGAACGCGGCGAGGCCGTGCTGGGTCGGCCCGGTTCCGTCAAGGCCAGGCTGCTCGACAAGGATTATGAGCCGCTGACCCGGCCGACGGTGCGGGCCGTGCTGGTGCAGCACGATGCCGGCGAGGGGAAGAAACGCGAGCAGCCGATGGAGTTGAAACGCATCAAGAGCATGCCCGGCGAGTATCGCGCCGCGCTGCCCAACGATACGCCGGGGCGCTTCGAGCTGCGCGTGGATGAGGCGGAGGGGTTGGAGCCGGCGTCGCTGTCGTATCGCGTCGAGCAGCCGCCAGGACACGAAACCGAGATCGCCGGCATGGCCGAGGAAGCGCTGCGCGCGGCGGCGCAGACGAGCGGCGGACGATTCTACCGCGAGGAGGATTTGCACCACCTGGCGGCGGACATCGCCCCGCGGGCGCTGCCGTTCGTGCAGCGGCAGGAGATTTTGCTGTGGAGTCCGCTGACGCTGCTGCTGTTCGTCGGCCTGATCACCGCGGAATGGGTGCTGCGGAAGTTCTCGAACCTGAGTTGAGATTATGGTGCCACGCTCCCTTGTGCGACAACTGAACCGCCTGCGCCGGCGCGAACGTCTGCTGCGGCTGACCTGGGCCGTCGCCCGCTGCCTCGCCGCGTTCAGCGTCGCCCTCGCCGCCGCGTGCCTGATCGACTTCGTCGTCGATCTGTACCGTGACACCCCGCGCTGGCTGCGCGTCGCCATGCTCGGCGGGCAGATCGCCCTGTGGCTCGTGGGATGCGCATTCGTCTTGCGGCTGATGGCGCGCCGGCTCAGTGACACGCAGGTGTCACTATGGATCGAGGACAAGATGCCGGAGCTGGGCCACCGACTCATCTCGGCGGTGCAGCTCAACCGGAAGGGCGCGGCGACGCAAGGCATGTCGCCGGAGATGATCGCCGCCGTGACCCGGCAAGCCGAGCAGCAAGCCGCCGCCGCCGACTTCGCGCGCGTCGCCGACACACGCCGCCTCAAGTGGGCGGGCCAGCTGCTCGCCCCGTTGGCGCTGGCCGCCCTGCTGATTTTCCTCGTCTGGCCGGACACGGTGCGCACGCTGCTCGCCCGGCAGTTTCTCGACGATCGGGCCATCCCACGCTCGTTGGCCATCGAGAGCGCCAACGCCTATCAGGTTTGGCCGGCGGGCGAGGAAGGCGTGCTGCGCTTCCGCGTCCGCGGCGCGTTCGCCGAGCAGCTGCGCGGCGAGGTGCGCATCGACCCGAAAGACGGCGACAGCGAACGCCACGAGTTGATTTTTGAATCGCAGGATGAATCCGGCGCGGCGACGTTCCTCGCCCACGTGCCGCCGTCGTCGCGCGATTTCACGTATCGCGCCTGGCTGAAGGACGGCCGAACGCATGAGCCGGCCGACGTGCATTTCGAGCCGCGCCCGGTGGTGCGGCGTCAGCAGGCGTGGGTGCAACTGCCGTCCTACGTCGGCCTGAAAGCCAGCGGTCAGCCGTATGAGGAACCGCAAAAGGGAGCGGACATCCTCTATCGCCTGGCCGGTTCGACGGCGCGCGTCTCGATTGAGACGCAGAAGCCCATTGTCAAGGCCACGGTCGAAGTGCTTGGACCGCCGCATACCTTCGTCGAATCGACCAAAACCGGCGGTCGCGCCGAGACGGTGCGGCGTTCGGTCGATCTGGTCGTGCAGGAAGACGGCCGTACCGCCGAGGGCACGTTCGCGTTTCAGCCGGGGATACGTCCCGATTTCCTGGCGACGTTGGCCGTCGGCGTCGGTATCGGTTGTCCGGTGAGTCTGCCGTGGGCCGGGCTTGTGCTGGTCGCGCGCGGCGATCCGCTGCAAACGGAGACCGGGTATCGCGTCGTGGTGCGCGACGAGTTCGGCCTGGAAAACAACGACAAGCCGCGCCGCGGCATCCGCAGCGGACCCGTCGATCCGCCGGAGGTTGGCCTGCTGCCCGAGACGCTGGCGCGCAAGGACGCCACGGAGATGACCGAGGAAGACGAGATCGAGGGCATTCCGATCCTGCTCGGTCAGCGCGTGCCGCTCGCTTACGAGTGCAAGGCCGTCTATGGACTTCACCACGCCCAGCTGCGTTATCGCGTGATCCCACGCAGCGCCAGCCGCGAGGACGAGGACGAGCCGCGCGACAACGATTTTCTGCCGCTGCCGTTGGGAGCGACGCGCGGCACGAACAAGCCGGGCAAGAAGGCGCTGGAGGAGTTCTTCGCCCGGCCGTCCGACGATCCCGACAAGCTCGACGGCACCGAGGGCGGCGGGCGCTACGACTTCGACTCGGCCGGCATCCCCGACGGCAAAGGCGGCCTGCTGCGCTTGCAGGAAGGCGATCGCATTCAATTCTATGTCGAAGTGTTTGGACGCGCCGACCCCGACGGCGCGCCCGGTCGCTCGGCCATCCGCGAGAAGGAAGTCGTCAACCAAAAAGACTTCTGGGCGTGGGTCGAAAAGAAGGACGACCACAAGGAGCGCATCCGCCAGCTGGAAGAGAAACAGCGCGGCGTCGCCGGCACCGTGTCGCTTCTGCCGGAAGAACGGCCGCGCTTTCCGATCGAGCGGCCGGCGCCGCGCGAGCAGCCCGTCGCCATGCGCGAGGATGACAGCGTCCTCGGTCGCAGCTGGCAGCTGATCGGCCCGTTCCCCAATGACAGGGACGCGGGCCACGCTCAGACTTATCCGCCGGAGACCGAGAAGTTTGATTCGAGCAAGCAATACGATGGACTGAATGGCAAGGTCCGCTGGCAGGTGCATCACAGCCCGACGGACAAGGTCGATCTGCAAAAGTTCTTCGATCACGGCGAGGCGGGCGTCGCCTATGCCGTCTGCTGGGTGAAGTCGGCCGGCGCCACCCGCGTCATGCTTAGCACCGGCAGCGACGACGGCATCAAGGTGTGGATCAACCGCAAGCTCGTCCTCGACAAGGCGGTCCACCGCGAGGCGATCCCCGGCGACGACAAGACGCCGGTCACGCTGCAAGACGGCTGGCAGGAGGTACTGGTCAAGGTGGATAATCGCTTCGGCACCTGGGCGTTCTACCTCGACATGCTCGACGCCGGCACCGGCAAGCCGCTGCCCAAGGGCCGGTTGCAAGCCCGCACGACTCCGCTGACCGTGGTCGAGGGCAAGGCCCTCGTCAAGGATTGGCTGATGCTTGGGCCGTTCGTGGATGCCAGCAAAGGCGGCCACGGCAAGGTCTTTCCACCCGAACGCGATGCGGTGGATCTCAAGCGCGAGTACGACGGCCGCAAGGGCAAGATCCGCTGGAAGGAGTATCACAGCAAGCAGGACCGCATTGACTTGCTGCATGCGTGTGGCGTTAGCCTCTACGATAGCCGCGGCGTCGTCGCCTACGCCGTTTGCTGGGTCAAGAGCGACAAGGACCGCCCGGCGATCCTGGCCACCGGCAGCGATGACGGCATCAAGGTGTGGATCAACCGCAAGATCGTCCACGACAAGGCGGCGGCGCGCGTGGCCGCGCCCAATAGCGAGCGAACGCCCGTGCGCCTCCAGACGGGATGGAACGAGGTGCTGGTCAAAATAGACAATATAGAGGGAACTTGGGCGTTTTATCTGGAACTGCTCGATCCGCCCTCCGGCGAGCCGCTGCCTGGCGTGCAGTACCGGATCACGCCGCCGGAGAAAAAGAAGTAGGGTGGGCCGACGCAGGAGGCCACCACGTCCGCTGGTGGGCCTCCTGCGTCGGCCCACCCTACAAACGAGGTACGGACGAACGAGGCGCGTTACCATTGGCTTGTGAAGGGGTTTCATGGAGAGATGCCGATAGACGGCATTTCACCGCTTCCTCCGAGGACGTTTCCATGTTGCGCACACGAACGATCGGCGTGATGAGCTGGATGTTGTTGGCGCTGGCGGGACTGTCGTTGTCCGGCCCCGCGCCGCGCGCGGTGGAAGCCGTGCCGGACCTGGCGACGCAGGAGGAGCGGCAAAAGCAGATCAAAGCGGAGACCGATCGCCTGGTCCGCCGCGTCGAAACCATGATCCGCTTGCTGGAGTACAACCGCCTCGACAAGACGGCCGAGAAGCAACTGCTCGATCGGGTGGCCGGCACGCTGAGCGGACTCAGCCGCGAGCAGATGATGCGTCTCATCGACGCCCTGGAGAAGGCCGGCAAGGTCGAGGGCGAGGCCCGCGGCGAGGAACTGAAGCAAGTGCAGGAGCGGCACGAGCAGATCGTCCTCGGCCTGAAGGGGCTGCTCGCTCGCTTCGATGCCGTCAAGAGCCTCGATCAAGCGGCCGAACGCCTCGACAAGATGTCCCGCGATGAACTGGATCAGTATCTGCAAAACGTGCAGATGATCTGGGAAGACGAGAACGGCTCGAACCGGCAAAAGAACGAGGACGCGCGGCTGCTCGCTCAAAAACTGGCCGGCGAACAGACCTTCCTTCACCGCGACCTGAGCAACCTGCTCGATCAGCTGGCCGCGCTGCACAAGCTGCTGCCGCCAGAGCATCAGGAGCGCTACCGTAAAACGGGGGCCGCCCTGAGCGCGTCGAACCTCCTCGACAATCTGCTGACAGCCGGTCGTCAGTTGCGTGCGCTCGGCTCGACGGAGGAACACCATCGGCAATGGCGGAAGGCCGCCGAGGTGCAGTGGCAGGCGTCGGGCGACATTCAGGAGTTGGCCCGACTGCTGCGCGGCTCGCAGGAAAAGCTGACGTCGCTGCGAGAGGCACGGCAGAAGGTCGAGCGCGCTCTGGACGATCAGGAAGGCGTGCTTCAGGGTACGCGGACGCCGCCGGAGAAGGAGAAGCCCGACGCGCGGCCGGAAGAGATGCCGGAATTGAATCATCTGTGGGCGCGCGGACTGAGCAGCCGGCAAGCCAGCCTGGAATTCGACGCGCGCGCCACGCGCGCCATCTTGCAACCGCACGTGAAGGAATTGGCCGGCAAGCTGACTCCCATCGAAAAAGTCATGCGCGAGGCGCAGACGGCCCTGCGCGATCAGGCGACGCGCCGGCCGCCGATCGGCAAGGCGCTGGAGCCGCAGGAATCGGCCCTCGCCAAGCTGCGCGACGTGAAGGCGGAGTTGGATCGGCTCATCACCGAGGTTGAGAAGGCGCAGGGCGATCCGCTGGCGAACTTGAAGGACACGCTGGCCAAGGTCGAGCAGATCATCAAGGAACAGAAGGACGTTCGCGACAAGGCGGACGAGGCCGGCAAGACGGAGCAGACGCAGCGCCTGCCGTATCTAGAACCGAAGCAACAGGATCTCGCCAAGCGCACGGAAGAGATCAATCAGCAGCCGACCGCGGCCAAGGTGGAGACGAAGCAGGCTCTCGACAACGCCGCCAAGGCGATGGAGCAGGCGACCAAACCACTGAAGGACAAGCAAGCGCCGCCAGCGGTCGCCAAGCAGGACCAGGCGCTCACCAAGCTCGAAGAGGCGAAGAAGACGCTGGCGGATCAGGTGGCCGAGATCGAGAAGCGCCGCGACGACATCGCTAAACTCGAAGAGACCGATCGGAAGCTCGATGAGATGATCAAGAAGGAGGGCAAGGTCGCCGAGGAGGCGCACGACAAGGCGAAGAAGCCGGACGCCGACGCGAAAGACCTGGCGAAGAAGCAAGGCGAGTTGACGCCGCAGGCGAAGGAACTCGGCAAGGAACTGGAAAAGTCGGCGCCGGAGGCGGCGAAGCACGTCGAGGACGGGGCCAAGCACATGGACGCCGCCAAGGGCAATCTCGACAAGAAGCAGCTGCCGCCGGCGGCGAAGAACGCCGACAAGGCCGTCGAGAAACTCAAGGAAGCGCAAAAGGCGGTGGCCAAGGCGCTCGACGACAAGAAAGGCATGGAGGCGGCCGAGCAGGCGGCGATGCAGCCGGAAGTCGATCCGATGAACGCCGCCCAGCAGATCGCCAAGGCGCTAGAGCAGACCGAGCAGGCCGCGAAGGACTCGCAGAAGGCCGCCCAGCAGCTCGACCCGAAGCCGCAACCCGCCAAGTCAGATCTTGCGAAGCTGCAAAAGGATGTCGCCAAGCAGTCTCCGAAGGTGGACGCTCCGCAAGCCAAGACGCCGGCACGCGAGGCGGCGGAGGCGCTCGAAAAAGGCGACCTTAAGAAGGCGCTGGAGGGCCAGAAGAAGGCGCTGGCCGAGTTGCAGGACGCGGCCAAGAAGAAGGGCGAACAGGGCGAATCGCCGAAGGGAGCGCCGATGCCGGCTCAGGCCAAGAATGCCGGGGAGTTGGCGCAGGCGCAAAAGGCGCTGATGGAGGCGACGAAGGGGCTGGCGAAATCGCAGCAAGCCAATCAGGCCGCGATGGCGGCGCTGGCCCAGGCGCAGGCGCAGGCGCCCGGCGTCGTCAAACCGCAGTTGCAGAAGGCCGGCGAGCAGCTGGCGCAAGCGGGTCAGAAACTCCAGCAAGGGGCCGCTCAACCCGCCAACAAGGCGCAGGGCGAGGCCGCCGGCCAACTCAAGCAAGCGCTCGATACGTTGAACTCCGCCACCGCCAAGGCCGGCGAGAAAGGCGAGGGCGAGGGCAAGGGCGAAGGACAAGGCAAAGGTGAAGGTCAAGGTCAGGGCAAGGGACAAGGGAAAGGACAGGGCAAGGGCCAAGGTCAAGGAAAAGGCCAAGGTAAGGGCCAAGGCAAGGGTCAGGGGCAAGGCAAGGGTCAGGGGCAGGGCCAAGGCAAGGGCCAGCAGCCGGGCAAGGGCCGCGAGAAGAACGAAGGACGCGGCAGCGGCAATCGCATCGCCGACGGTCAGACGAACAACGGCCCCTCGCGGATCGGCGACGTGCGCGGCGAAGGCATGTTCATCCACCTGCCGCCGCGCCAGCGCGAGCTAATCAAGCAAGCGCTCAGCGACAAGCTGCCGCCGGAGTACGCCGCGCTGATCCAGCAGTATTACGTCAACATCGCCAAGGGCAAACCGGCGACGATACCGGCGAAACCGAAACCGTGATGGATGTGTCGTTCGGCGGATATGGAGTCCCATGCGGAAGGAGCATCGCATGAATCGCTTCGTTCTCGGTTTGCTGGCGGTCGCGGTCCTGGGCGGAATGGCCCCAGCCGAGGAGAAGGCCGACGCCGATTTGGAAAAACTCCAGGGCGCGTGGGTTCTCCACGCGCTGGAGATTGACGGCAAGACCATCCCGGCGCCCGACGGGGCCGGCACCTTCATCTTCGGCAAGGACAAGAAGCTCGTTCTGAAGGAGAAGGGCAAGAAGGACAAGGACGGCACGTACAAGATGGACGCCGGCAAGGATCCCAAGGAACTGGACCTGATCGGCTCGAAGGACAAGGAGAACGAGGTCATGCAGACCATCTATCAGCTGGACGGCGATACGCTGAAGCTGGCCTACTCCGTCGAAGGGGCGAAGGGCAAACGACCTACCGCCTTCGACTCGAAGAAGGCGGCCATCATGATTCTGAAACGGCAGAAATCGTGAACGAGAACAAAGGAGAGGGGATGCGTTTATCTCGTGTGGCGTTGGCGGCCCTCGTCGCGTTGGCGTCCATTGGGCCGGTATCGGCAGCGGATAAAAAAGACAAAACCGCTCCCGATGAGGTCAAAATGAACGAGCAGGCTCGCAAGGCCACAGCCAAGGCGCTCGAATGGCTGGCGAGCAAGCAGAACTCGGACGGCTCGTGGAGCGAGGGACGCTATCCGCACAACACGGCCATCACCTCGTTCGCGCTCTTGGCGTTTCTGTCGCAGGGGCATCTCCCCAATCAAGGCTTGTACGGCCCGGAGGTCGCCAAGGGCTGTCGCTATCTGATCGCCTCGGCGCGTGAGGACGGCTACCTCGCCGGGCCGCGCGGCGGCAATATGTACTGCCACGCCATGGCGACCCTGGCGCTGGCCGAGTTGTGGGGCATGACCGGCGACAAGGACATCAAGCCGGTACTGACCAAAGCCGTCGATCTCATCGTCGGTTGCCAGAACCACGAGGGCGGCTGGCGCTACCAGCCTGCGCCGACCGGCGCGGACATCTCCGTCACCATCATGCAGGTGATGGCCCTGCGCGCCGCCAAGAACAGTGGTCTGCACGTCAAGGACGAGACGATGCGCCGCGCCATCGCCTACATCAAGCGCTGTTACAACCAGCGCGCCGGCGGCTTCTCCTACCAGCCCGGCTCGGCCCCCGGCTTCGCCCGCACCGCCGCCGGCATCTGCGTCTTGCAACTGACCGGCGAATACAAGGCCGCCGAGATCCCCCAAGCGCTCGCCTACATGAAGCAGCACGCCCAGGACCGCTATCACTTCTGGTACGGACATTACTACGCCTCGCACGCCATGCACCAGATCGGCGGCAAGGAGTGGGAGAACTGGTACAACCTCCTTTGCGATACGTTCCTGCCGATGCAGTCGGCCGACGGCAGCTGGGGGGCGCGGCAGCGCTTCGAGGTCGGGCCGGTGTATCAAACCGCCATCGCCGTCATCGTCCTGTCGGTGCCGATGAACTACATGCCGATCTTCCAGCGCTGAGCCGCTCGCGGCTTCGCGCTAAGCCGCAAGCGGCGCGAACCGGCATTGCTTCGTAAACGGTGGAAAGGCTATACTCCACCGACTTTCACACGACCCGGCGATCGATCGTCGTTCCAGGGAAGGAACCCGATGGACTCCACGGCAACCTCACTCCTCTCCATCTTGCTTCCGGCGCCGCGGCGCGCGCGGCCGCGGCCGCGCGTCGTGCCGGCCGTCCCACGCCTGTCGGTGGTGGTGGTCAACTATCTGCAATGGCAGGATACGGCGACGTTGGTGCGGCAACTGCGGATGACGCCAGCCCTGCGCCACGGCGCCGCCGAGGTCGTCATCGTCGATAACGATTCGCCCTGGCACGCCCTGATCCCGCGTCTGAGGCGGATGCCGGGCGTGTCGCTGCGGCGCTGGCGCAGCAATCGCGGCTTCGCGCGGGCGGTCAACGAGGGCGTCCGCCTCAGCCGCGGCGATTGGATCCTGCTGCTCAACCCCGACATGTCGCTGGAGCCGGGCTTCCTCGACAAGGCGCTGGCGCGGGCCGAGGAACTGGCTCAGACAGACCGTCGCACGGGCATTCTTGGCTTCGGTCTGCGCGACGCCGACGGCGGAAGGCAGCGCTCGGCGGGACCGTTCCCGACGCTGGCGTCGTCGCTGGCTCGCCTGCTGCTGCCGCGACCGTTGCGCAAGTATTACCTGCGTTCCGCCGCGCAATGTCGTCCGGTGGACTGGGTGACGGGCTGCTGTCTGCTGGTGCGGCGAACGTGCTGGGAAGACCTCGGCGGACTCGACGGCGATTTCTTCCTTTATTACGAGGACGTGGATCTGTGCCGGCGAGCGCGCGAGCGCAGCTGGACGGTGTGGCACGAGCCGGACCTGTGCGCCACGCACCATCATCCGCTGCACGGCCGGACGGTGCCGGCCCATCTGCGGCTAGTCACGCGCCACGCCCTGCTGAGCTACGCGCGCAAACACTGGCCGGCGTGGCACACGCGCATCCTGGCCGGCATCATCCGCGTCGAGGCGTGGCTGCGGCAGCGCCGGGCGTGGAGTCGCGGCGACGAGCTGCACGCCGGCCTGTTCGACAGCCTCGGCCACATGGTCAGCGATTTCGCGCGCGGACGGATCGCCGCGGCCGGTCGGCGGTTGATGCGCGTGGTGCGACGGCGGGAGGAATGGCGTGCGGCCCTGTCTTTCCATCGTGATTCCCAGCCATAACCGCGCCGACCTGCTGCGTCCGTGCCTCGCCAGCGTGCGGCGGCACGCGCCGGCGGATACGGAAATCCTCGTCGTCGATGACGCCTCGCCGGAGGAAACCGTCAGTCGAACGGCTGGCGAGATCGCCGGAGTGCGCGTGCTGCGGCTGGCTCGGTGGCGTGGTTTCTGCGCCGCCGTCAACGCCGGCATTCGCGCGGCGCGCCATCCCATCGTCGAACTGCTCAACGATGACACCGAAGTGTCAGCGGGTTGGGCGGAAGCCGCCATCCGACACTTCCACAATCCCCAGGTGGCTGCCGTCGCTCCGCTCGTTCTCTGCCATGCGCCAGCAAATGCGGACGGCGGATGGCGGATCGACAGCGCCGGCGATCGCTACTTCGCCGGCGGCGTGGCCGGGAAGCGCGGCCACGGACAACCCCTTCACGCCACCTATCTGCAAGGCAGCGAAGTCTTCGGCGCCAGCGCTTCCAGCGCGTTCTATCGCCGCGACGCCCTTCTCGACGTGGGCGCCTTTCCGGAAGAGTTCGGTTCCTACTTCGAGGACGTGGACGTGGCATTTCGCCTGCACTGGGCGGGCCGCCGCATCGTCTACGAACCGGCCTCGCGGGTCTGGCATCGCGTGTCGGCGTCGCACGGCCGGCCGACGCGGCGGTTGCTTGAGCAGCAATCGCGCAATGAGGAGCGTGTGTTTTGGCGCAACCTGCCGGGCCGAGAACTGCTCCGCGCCCTGCCGTGGCATGTGGCCGTGCTCGCCGCCAAGGCGTGTCGGCGCTGGCAAGAAGGCGAACTGCTGCCCTTCGTCCTCGGTCGCTTGCAGGCGCTGAGCGAAATGGCGAACGTGGTGCGTCATCGCCGCCGGCTGCGGCGCGCCCACGCCTACCCCGACGCGGCGGCGTGGGGGGTCGAGCCGCGCTATTGGGGTTGAGGCGCGGCACACATCTTTTCCGTTTCCTGCTGGCCGTCTCACTGCGCCCGTGGTACGATACCTGCGCTTGAAGAACCCACCGCGAGGAGACAGGTCCTTCACCATCTCCTCCCCAAAACCGCCAGCCAGCCTCCGAGCGATCGCGATTTCAGGAAAAAGGGGCAGTCATGGATCGCCTTCCACAGTCGAGGTGGTCGTTGTTGATTCCGGCGCTCGCCGCGATGATGCTGTTCCCGGCCTCTCTGCGTGCCGCCGAGAAACCGCTGCGCCAGGTCATCGACGCCGACATCCAGGCCGCCTGGCAGCGCGAGAAGATCGCGCCGGCCGGCCGCGCCGGCGACGCCGCCTTCCTCCGCCGCGTCCATCTCGATCTCGTCGGTGTCATTCCGACCCTTGAGGAAACCCGCCGATTCCTGGACAGCACGGAGCCGGACAAACGCGCGAAGCTGATCGACAGCCTGCTCGCCGACGCGCGGTTCGCGGTCCATCAGGCCGACGTTTGGGACCAGATTCTGTTTGGCCGTAACCCGCCCAACCTCGACGGTACGCGCCGGCAAGAAAGCTTCAAGAAATGGCTGACCGATAAATTCGCCCATAACGAGCCGTACGACCGCTGGGTGCGCGATCTGCTTCGGGCCGAGCATGAAGGGACGGAATTGTTCTACGTCCAGTATCGCGGCCAACCCGAGGACGCGACGGTAGGCGTCAGCCGCATTTTCCTGGGCATGCAATTGCAGTGCGCCCGCTGTCACGATCACCCCTTCGAGAGTTGGACGCAGCGCGATTTCTACGGCATGGCCGGCTTCTTCGTCCGCTTGACGGTCCTCGACAAGCCCGCCGTGAAGGGACAGCGTCGTTTCGCGCTCGGCGAAAAAAGCACCGGCGAAGTCCTTTTCTCCGGCTCCGTGAAGGATCAGAAGCCCGGCCGCAAGGGCGAACCCGTCCAGGCGAAATACCTCGGCGGCTCCGTCCTGGACGAACCCTCTCCGCCGAAGGGGTTCAAGGAACCTGCTCTGAAACCCGGCGCGAATCCGCCTCGACCGTTGTTCTCGCGCAAAGAGAAGCTCGCCGATTGGGTGGCGGACCCGGCCAATCCCTACCTCGCCCGCGCGGTCGTCAACCGCGTATGGGCGCAGTTCCTCGGCCGGGGGCTGGTGCATCCGGTGGACGATCTGAGCGAGAAGAACGCGCCCAGCCATCCCGAGCTGTTCAAGGCCATGACCGAACAGCTGACCGCCCACAAATTCGATCTGAAATGGATGATCCGCGAGCTGGTCAACAGCGAGACGTATCAGCGAGCGGCGGAGGGACCGACGAAAGACGCTCTGCCGTCGTGGTTCGAGCGCGGCCGCGTCCGGCCGCTGTCGGCGGAGGAGTTGGTTGCCTCCATCTGCACGGCCACCGCAGCCGACGCCGCCGGACGGAAGATGGCGAACGATTCGATCGAGTATTTCCTGCGTTATTTCGGCAAGCCCACCAACGGGCGCGGCGAGTTCCAGGGCAGCCTGTCGGAGCATCTGTTCCTCAACAACAGCGGCCAGATCCGCCAGCTGATCCAGCGGCGCAAGGGCAACCTCGCCGACGAACTACTCCAATCGAAGGAACCGTGGGACCGCCGCGTCGAGCGCATGTTTTTGTCGGTCCTCAGCCGCCCGCCCAGTGAGGAGGAACGCAAGAAGTTCGTCACCTACCTCACCGCCGAGGGGAAGCCGGAGCCGCGCCTCGAAGAGTCCATTTGGGTGCTGCTCAACACCGCCGAGTTTCGATTCAATCACTGACGCGATTTTCGGGAGGTTCCGATGAAGATTATCCCTTGGCTTTGCGTCGCGGTGTCGCTCTGCGTGCTGATGGGCTGTCAGCAGTCCTCGCCGGAGAACACCAAATCCGCGCCGGCCGTCCAGAAACGGGACGACAAATCCGACAAGCAGACGGACCTTGCCAAGGCGACTCCCGCCGACCGAAAAGCGGCCGAGAGCGCGGAGGAGAAACCCGCACGCGCCTCGTCTGGGAAAGTGACGCTGCTGCGGACGCCGGACAAGGGCATCCAGCCTCAGACGGTGGTGGACGCCAAGGGCGTCGTCCACATGATTTACTTCACCGGCGAACCGGCGCACGGCGATATTTTCTACGTCCGCTCCGACGACGGCGAAAAATTCTCGCACCCGCTGCGCGTAAACAGTCATCCCAGCAGCGCCATCGCCATCGGCAACATTCGTGGCGCTCAAATCGCTCTTGGCAAAGGCGGTCGCGTCCACGTCGGTTGGATGGGTTCGGACAAGGCGGAACCGCGCGGCCCATCCAAGGACACACCGATGCTCTACACACGGCTCAACGATGCGGGCGACGCCTTCGAGCCGCAGAGAAACGTCATTCGGAAGGCGTATGGACTTGACGGCGGCGGCTCGCTCGCCGCCGATGAATCCGGGAACGTCTACGTGACGTGGCACGCGCCGGAGCCGAAGATGCGCGGCGAAGACAACCGTTGCGTGTGGGTCGCTCACTCCGCCGACGACGGCAAGACCTTCGCCGCGGAGACGCGCGCCAACTCCGATTCCACCGGGGCGTGTGGCTGCTGCGGCATGCGTGGTTTCGCCGACAAGAAGGGCACGGTCTACGTGCTGTATCGCTCGGCCAGCCAGGTCGTCCACCGCGATATCTATCTCCTGGTTTCCACCGACAAGGGGAGCAGCTTTCGAGGAGAAAAGGTCCATCCGTGGGAGGTGGCCACCTGTCCGATGAGTTCGATGGCCTTCACGGAGGCGCGCGCGGGCACTGTGGCGGCCTGGGAAACCAATGGACAAGTTTACTGCGCTCGCCTCGATCCGAGCAGCGGAAAGCCGACCCCGCCGCTGGCCGCGCCGGGCAAAGGCAAGGGCCGAAAGCATCCGGTCGTCGCCGCCAACGCCGCGGGCGAGACGATCCTGGTGTGGACCGAAGGCATGGGCTGGAACCGCGGCGGATCGCTGGCCTGGCAAGTCTTCGACAAGGCCGGCAAGCCGACCGAGAAACGAGGCACGGCCGAGGGCGTGCCGACGTGGAGCCTGGCGGCCGTTTACACACGGGCCGACGGCGGATTTACGATCGTGTACTGAGTCGCGCTCAAATGAGGTGGCCATCATGCGGAAGCAATGTCCAATCCACGAACACCTGAGCCGGCGCGCGTTCCTCAAGGGGAGCCTCGTCACCGCCGGAGGCTGCGCCGTCGCCAACTGGGGCGGACTGTTCCGCTCGTCGTCGATCGCCGCCGAGGCGCGGAAGCTCGGCAAACGCTGCATCCTGTTGTGGATGAACGGCGGCGCGAGCCAGATCGACACCTTCGACATGAAACCGGGCCGGCCGACCGGCGGCCCGTTCCGCCCCGTGCAAACGAAGGTTCCCGGCATTCAGATATGCGAATACCTGCCGAAGATGGCGGAGCAGATCGACAAGCTCGCCGTTATTCGCAGCATGCGCACGCAGTCGCCGGACCATCCCGACGGAATCTATCACATGCACACCTGCTACAAGATGGCGGAGCGGACGCCGCATCCCGAACTCGGCGCGGTGGTGGCGCGCTTTCTGGGCCGGCCCGCCGACGATCTGCCGAGCTTCGTGCGCATGGGTCCGGCCGGCAACGGCGGCGCGGGCTATCTCGGACCGCAGTACGAGCCGTTCAGCCTGGATCGCAGCGGCCGGCTGCCGTATTTCACCGAGCCGCTCTTGCCCGCCGACGCCGAGAAGCGCCGCGGCGATCTGCTGCGCTTCATGGAGGACGAGTTTGCCCGCGAGCACAAGGCCGAACCGTTCGCGAGTCATCGGCTCGCCAAGGAGCGCGCCTGGCGGTTGCTGCGGGCCAAGCACGTCTTCGACATTCGTAAGGATTGGCCCGCTCAGCGCGAGCGCTACGGCGACACGGATTTCGGCCGCGGCTGCTTTTTGGCGCGGAAGCTGGTCGAAGCCGGCGTGCCGTTCGTCGAGGTCGGCCAGGACAATTACGACAGCCACGCCGACAACTTCGTCTGCCACAAGGCCAACATGCAAGTGCTCGATCCGGCCTGGTCGGGATTGCTGGCGGATCTCGCGGAGAGCGGACTGTTGCAGGACACCCTCGTCGTGTGGATGGGCGAGGTCGGCCGAACGCCGTACATCAACAACCGCGCCGGCCGCGATCACTACATCCGCGGCTGGACGGTGGTGCTGGCCGGCGGCGGCATCAAGGGCGGGCTGATCCACGGCGCCACCGATCTTGACGGCAAGGATGTGAAGGACGATCCCGTCTCCGAGGGCGATCTGTTCGCCACGATTTACACGGCGCTGGGCGTCAATCCCCGCGCGAAGCATTACGTCGGTCAGCGGCCGGTGTGGGTTACGCCCGAAGGTTCCAAACCGTTGCGTTCGCTGCTCGCCTGAGGAGTCCGTCATGGCGGAATCGGTATCGTTCGAGAAAGCCACGCTGGCCTGGACGCTTCCGTGGGACGCCGACTGGGTGACGGCCGTGTGCTTCCTCGGCCCGATGCGGTGCGTGGCGGCGGGCAACCGGCTCGGGCAAATCCTCGTCTGGGGTTTGCCTGAGAAGACTGGCGGTTCGACTCCGCCGCCGGTGCGGCGTCTGGATGGACACACGAACGCCGTGACGCGGTTACTCGCCAGTCCCGATGGCCGCTGGCTCTTCTCTGCCAGCTTCGATCACACCATCCGCTACTGGGATCTGCAAGCTGCGCCCACCGGCAGCGAAACTGTCGTCCTCAACGCGCGCACCATCGCCGACGCCAGCTCCCCGGCCGGCCGGCGCTCCGGCAAGAAGATCCCTCCGCCTATTGAAGCGAAGGTACTGGCGCAGAAGGCCGCCCGCGTGCTGGAGGCGCACCGCGAATGGGTGCAAGGGCTGGGCCAGAGCCGCGACGGCAAGCTGCTGCTCAGTGGCGACGACGCCGGCCAGGTCATCCTCTGGGACCGTCCCGCCGCGAAGGAAGTGCGCCGCTGGCAGGTGAAGGGTTGGTGCTACGCCCTGGCCCTCAGCCCCGACGGCAAGCGGGCGGTCGTTTCCGAACGCTTGCCGCTGATCTTCGATTCCGGCCGGCACAGCGGCGTCCGCCTGTGGGACGCGACCACCGGCAAACCGCAGCGCGAGCTGGACGCCGAGTTCAAGAAGATCCACCTCGCGGCGGCGGCGTATTCGCCGGACGGCAAGCTGCTGGCGCTGGGCCGCGGCGGCGAGGCCGACAGCGGCAAGGTCTTCCTCATCGACCCGGCCACCGGCAAGAAGGTCCGCGAACTGACGCCCGGTCATCAGTACGGCGCGACCGATTTGGCCTTCCACCCCGACGGCAAGCATCTCGCCTCCAGCGGCCGCGATACGGTCGTCCGCATTTGGGACTCGGCGAGTGGCAAAATGGTCAAGGAGCTGGGCAAGCCGCGCGGCGGGCAGTTCAAGGACTGGATTCACGCGGTTTCGTTCTCCGCCGACGGCCGCTGGCTGGCCGCCGCCGACATGGCCGGCGCCGTGCAGGTGTGGTCGTTCTCCGGCTGAACCTCGATCCCGACGGAACAATCGGCGACAAGGAGCGAGAACATGACAACACACCGGCTGATAATCGTGACCGCCGGGTTGTTGTTGGCTCTCCCAGAAGCTCCGTGTGAAGCCGCCCCAAAAGAAGCTCCCGCGACTCTGCGACGACACGCCTCGCTGAAGGGGAAGGAGGAACTCCAGCCTAACAGTCTGGTGTTCAGTCCCGATGGAAAGATCCTCACCTCGCTCGAAGGCAGGACGGGGACCATCCGACTGTGGGACGTCGCCGCCGGAAAAAGCGCCGGCATCTTGAACCATCGGCGGTACGCCTGCTCGGTCGCCTTCAGCCCCGACGGCAAGAGGATCGCGACTTGCGGCGACTACAAGATAAACTTATGGGATGCGGTTAGTCATAAAAAGCTTACCATGATCCATGCGGGCTGGCCCATCTATTCGGTTCGGTTCACTGCGGACGGCAAGAAGCTGATGGCCGTCGAGAAAGACTGGCTGGTTCTGTGGAATGTGGAGAAAAAGGAAGAAGTGAGTTCCCACAGGCTGACCGTCCAGCCTGATTTCCTGTCCGCCTGCCCCGCAAAGAAAAAACCGGCCTTCGTCGTTCTCCAAGCGGATCGCCGAAGTTTCGCGCTGGTGGATGCGCTCAGCGGCGAGACGGTCTGGTCGGGGAAGGGACACGAGCAGCCGATCGTCGGTTTCGCGCTGGCTCGCGATGAAAAGACGATTGCATCCGCCGACGAGTTGGCCGTTCGAGTGTGGGACCGCGAGTCGGGCGCGAACGTGGCGACCATCGAGCACCTGCCCGACGCCATCTTCACCCCCCTCTTGCGGCCCAACGGTCGCAATAGCGCGTGCGCGTTGAGTCCCGATGGCAAAATCCTTGCCTGCGCCTACGAATACCAAGTCCCCAACGGCCGTCGCGGCGGCGGCTTCCGATTGTATGCCATCCCCAGCGGCAAGTTGCTCGCCGAAGTGCCGAACAAGATCGATATAACCTCGCTTGTATTTAGTCCCAACGGCCGGCTGCTGGCCACGGAATTCCGCACCGGCATCGAACTCTGGATCATTCCCGCCAGCGAGAAGAAGAAGGACAAGTAAATCCGGCGGGCGGGACGCCCGCGCTCCGGCCGGGGATTCGGTCGAACGGGACGCGATGCAATCCGTGACATAGACTTTGAGTGGCCGCTTTCGTTCGCCGTGGCCGCCGGAGAGCCATCGTGCCGCCGCTCAAAATCCTTTTGCTGAGCGCCGAAGTCGCGCCGTTCGCCAAGGCGGGCGGACTCGCCGACGTGTGCGGGTCGCTGCCCAAGGCGCTCGCCGCCCTGGGGCACGAGGTCCGCGTGGTCATGCCGGCCTACGACACCATCGAGGCGGCGCTGCGCGTCGGCAAAAACGGTGTCCGCGCCTATCCGCTCACCCTTCGCGTACCGATGGCCCGCGACATGGTGCCGGCCGGCGTGCTCGACTCTACCCTTCCCGGCAGCGAGGTGCCGGTCTACTTCATCGCCGAACGGCAGCGCTTCGGCGATCGGCCGTTCTTCTACGGCTATCCCGACGACCCCTATCGCTTCGCCTTTTTCAGCCGGGCCGCCCTCGATCTGGTGATCGCCGCGCTGGGCTGGCGGCCGGATGTGGTGCATGCGCACGACTGGCACACGGCACCGGCCGTCGCCTGGTTGGCCACCGCCGGACAGGACGATCCCCGCTACGCCAATCTGCCGACACTGTACACCATTCACAACCTGATGCATCAGGGCCAGGCGAACTGGCGCGTGCTCGATTACCTCGGCGTCCGCTCGCAGCGACTCGTCGAGGAACGGCCCGGCGACGTGAATTTCATGGCGCGCGGCATCTACCACGCGACCATGATTAGCACCGTCAGCCCGACCTATTCGCGCGAGATCCTCACGCGCGAGGGTGGCTTCGGTCTCGACGGCCTGCTGCGCTACCGGCACTTCGACGTTCACGGCATCCTCAACGGACTCGATTACGAGGTCTGGGATCCCGCCTCCGATCCGAACCTGGCCGCTCCCTTCGACGCCGACACGCTCGGCAAACGCATCCTCAACAAGCGGGCGTTGCAGGCGCGGGCCGGCCTGCCGGAGCGCGACGACGTGCCGCTCGTCGCCATGGTGACGCGCCTCGACGCCCAGAAGGGACTGGACATCACCGGGCACGTTCTGCACCTGCTGATGAACAATCACGCCGGCGAGGCGCAGTGCGTCGTCCTGGGTTCGGGGGCGGTCGTCTTCGAGCGGATGATGCGCCATCTCGCCGACCACCATCGCGGCCGAATGGCCGCCTTCCTCACCTACGACGCCGAGCTGGCGCCACTCCTGTATGGCGGCAGCGATATTTTCCTGATGCCGTCGCTGTTCGAGCCGTGCGGACTCGGCCAGCTCATCGCCATGCGTTACGGTGCGGTGCCGGTGGTGCGCGGCACGGGCGGACTCGCCGACACGGTGCGCGCCGGCGTCACCGGCTTCACCTTCGTCAACTACAGCGCCGACAGCTTCTGGAACACGCTGCAAGAGGCGCTGTACATCTACCGGGTGGACAAGGAAAGTTGGCGGGCCATGCAGCGGGCCGGGATGGCGAGCGACTTGTCGTGGGAAACGTCGGCGCGCGCGTATCAGCAAGTCTACGAATGGGCGATCGCGCGCGTCCGCGGTCGGTAGTCAGTTCCACACCGCCGCCGCCTCGCCGTCGAGGCGCAGCGTCAGGCACTTGGCGCTGCCGCCGGACTTGATGAACTCGTCGAGTTCCACCGGCACTGGCGTGTAGCCGCGCGCCCGCAGGTCGGCGGCCAATTTCTCGCAGCCGGTGTTCAACACCACGGTTTTTCCGACGACGACGGCATTGCAGCCGAAGCAACGCGCCTCCGACTCGTTGGCCGCGATCAGGTGCGGAACATTGCTCTCGATCACGCGCCGCCCGTACACGTCGAAGGCGTCGGGATACCACAGCGCTTCATCGGGCGACAGCGGACAAAAGCACGTATCGAGATGGTAAAAGTAGGCACTGACCAATTCCAGCGGCAGCACTTGCTTGTGCAGCACGCCGCCGAGGTACTGATGCCCCTGGACGTCACTGCGGATGCGGTAGCCGGCGAACAACGTCGGGCCGCAAAACAGAGCATCGCCCGCGCCCTCGAAGTACATCCCCTCCGGCAGATGCTCGACGACGAATCCGTGCTCGGCGAACCAGGCGTCGAAGTGCGGCGTCTCGCGGGCGCGCTCCTCGTGGCGGAAGCGCGAGCTGAAAAAGCGATTGCCGAACATCAGGCCGGCGTTGGCCGTGAACACCAGATCGGGCAATCCCGGCTGCGGCGCCAGCAACTCGACGGTGACGC
The DNA here is from genome assembly GCA_036557825.1 of Gemmataceae bacterium. Lineage (GTDB taxonomy): Bacteria > Planctomycetota > Planctomycetia > Gemmatales > Gemmataceae > JAJPHU01. Next base: position 19,908 of record DATBGU010000029.1, on the reverse strand, counting down.
CGAGTCCAACGAGCGTATCGTGCAGTTTCTGCCACTGCTGCCGCGCTCGTTCGCGCGAGCTGCCACGCGCCCGGTTCATCCACGGATTGATCTCGTACTCGATACCGTAATGATCGGGCGGGCACATTAAGATGCGAGGTTGACGCATGCTCGGCCTCCCTGTTTGTGTAGCCGCGACCAGAAGGGAAACGCGGATCCGCCCCGCGCTTCAACCAGCGAACGGCCGGCGTCAGCTGGGTGGTGAAGACTGTGTCAGACCATTTATTACACTATGACGGCCGGACGAGCGCGGCGAAGGGCGTCCTTGACGATGGCTTTCGCGTCGTCGAAGAAATCTTGAGTAAGCATCCATTGCAAATAGTCGGGCTTCATCCGGGCGACCGCATCAAGTGGTTGCCCACGATACTTGCCGAAGGTGAATCGAATTTCGCCTTCAACGCGGACAAACTTGCCGTCCGAATCGACGGCGTTCGGGTTTTTCAGATGTTGATTCAAACCAAAGACCGTCCGCGGCAAGTCCGCGTAGCGGTCGAGCATTGCATCGAGGACATCGGCTGTCGCAAGAACGTCTGTGGAGGCAGCGTGTGCGCCTTCGTGTTCGCGGCCACAGTAGAAACGGACAGCGGCGGTGAGATCACGAGGTTCGCGGGTATGGAAGATTTCCATCGCGTCGAGGACTGCGCGACCCTCCAGGGAGAGAGGTTGCGACGCGCGGTTGAATTCGTAATACAGGACGCGCAGATCAAAGCGTTTGAGATTGAAGCCGCACAGATCGCAGCCTTCGAGAAAGGTCAGAAGGTTGGCGGCAAGCTGTGTGAAACGCGGTTGACTTGCGACATCGGCATCCGCGATACCGTGGATGGCTGTTGCCTCCGGTGGGATCGGGATGCCGGGATTGACACGATGATTGCGATGTTCCTGCCGCCCGTCGGGCAGGATTTTGAGAATGCCGATCTCGACAATGCGGTCATTCTGGGGATCGATGCCGGTCGTCTCGACGTCGAGAATCGCCAGCGGCTTGTGTAGGACGAGGTGCTTGAACATGGGCTCTACAAAGGCCCTCCAAAATTGGGAATTAACCACTAAGGCGATTTGTGTCTGGCCATTGCTGGCGCGAGCCAACAGTCATTAACGCTCGATCCCTCTCACTTCTCACAGGGCGGCAGACTCGCCAAGAAACCTGGGGCGAACCGGCTCGCCGCGGATCATGCGCTGCATCTCCTCGCAGTCGGCGCGGTATTCGCGAGGCGTCGATTTCTGAAAGGTCCAGTAGGAAATCCCAGGATCAATCCCCCCCTCATGGACCCACTGTTCTAGGCCAGTGAGGGTCTGATTCACCGCATCAGCGGCCTCTTCGATCAACCCGAGCCCCCAGAGGAGTAGAGTTCGTAGTTGATGGAGGTCGAAGTCGTCGTAGGCGGCGTGTTGCGCGATGAACGACTGAATCTGAGTGATGGCTTGTGAACATAACTCCTGGCGGAGTTTGCCGGTTTTTCCCCAGTAGGCCATCGCCAGGTAGAAGGCCGGAGGAACCTCCAGGCCGACCGCTCGTAGCAGGAAGATCGAGCTTTTCTTGGAAGGAGACGTTGGGGCAGCGGCCTGTTCTTGATCTGTTCTCGACGCGGGCAGATCCTTAATTGTAGTCTCCAGATACCGGATAGCGTCTTGCCAGCGCCGCTGCCGAATAAGGAACTCGCTTGCCGTGCGCAGCCAGAACTCTTTGGAGTGCGAGTTGCGCGAAGACCACAGTGGCACGGCTGGCAAGTCGAGCCCCTTTCGAAAGTCATCCAAGGAGATCGAGAGCAATTCCAGCAGGGAACGCTCATTCCACTCCGCGCGCTGACGATCCTCATCCTCAGTAATAAACTCGCCCTTCGGGTTGAAAAGACCATGAACGCGCAAATAGTGCAGGAAATCTTCGGCCGCTCCAGCGTGGTCTCGCAGCTGTCTGCGGCAGAAGGCCCGTCGGAACAGTGCCTCACCACAATCCGGCTGTAGATTCAAGACCCGATCGTAACGTCGCAGCGCTAGTTCCCACTCGCCGTGCCGCTGGAGATACTGAGCGACCCGGAAAAGTACTTCCACATCATTCCAGAACTGATCCGTGATTTGGTTCACCCGGGAATGGATCGGCTCGCTCATGCCCCACACCTGTGGCGTTTGAGCAGACTCCGAGTCTTGCTTATGGGAACCTTGCGAGTCATAGAATCGCCGCCAGTCATAGTGGTTCCAGTCAATCAGTCTGGAATTCTCTTTTTGCACCTCGCGCAAGAAGAGTAGTGCACCCTGGCGATCCGCTGGGTTCTCGATGATTATCGCTTGAACCAGGCGGCGGTACTCACGGGCAAGGCGCGACCGCGCATGTTGCAGAACGAACACCGGCTGCTCAAGCATCTCCAGGCTTTCGCGGCGATGAATCACAAGACGCTTGAGACGCGGGATCGGGTACAACCTAAGCTCATTTCCAAACACCTCCAGCTGCCGGCGAAGCAGGCCACGTTCATCGTCCAGATCCGCCACGTTGGATGGCACGAAATGCAGCTTGATTTTTTTCTTTAGTCCACTATCCGCCTCCGCGCGGATATGCCGGCAGACCTCACGCAGGCCGGTAAGGTTCTGCTCGTTCGGATAGAACACCACAACGACCGCATCGGCAAGCTGCCGCGTACAGATGCCCTCTATGTCGGTATGGCCGGTACGGGCGTCGATCAGGACGTAGTCGGGGTGGAGTTCCGCGTCCCACTGCAAGCGCGTGTCCTCGAAGAGGAGGAAGCCCTCCTCCTCTTGATAGAGCGTCCGCCAACTCAAGTTGTTGAGCATGCGGCGATATTCGGCGTCCCCGCGACCGGCGGGCATTACCCAGAGCCGGCCGTCCTTCTTACCGACTGGCTGAGCCTCATAGATGAAGTCCGTCACCAAGGGCGAGCGATGCGTGCGGCGGAACTCGGTAACGTACTCGACGATACCCGGATGCGGTTCTTTTGAGCGCAGCAACTCGTAAGTGTTCAGGCCGGGAGCTTCCAGGTCGAAGTCCACGAGCAGAACCTTGCGGCCACGGCGGGCTAACTCCACCGCCGTGTTGACCAGGGCCATCGTGCGGCCGACGCCGCCCTTGAACGAGTAAAAGGTGATGATGTACATACTAGTTCGCCCCGGCGGCATACAGATTGAAGCGCACCGCCTTTTGCCGCGCAGCCGCCTCTTGATCTTTCAGACGTGGAAATCGCCCTGTGATACGATTCGACGGTGGATCGGGCGGTTGTTCGCTACCCTGCCGCTCCGCCAAGAATCGAACATTTTCCTCACTTCGTTCCACCAGGCGAAGATAGTTATCCATCGCCCGGTTCTGTAACAGGCGGCCACGCTCCCACCGCGAGATGGTGGCGATGCCGATACCCGTTAGCTGAGCGAAGCGCTCCTGAGACAGTCCCAATCGTTCGCGGATCGCCTGGATTTCGCGGGGCGCCAATAGCCCAAATGTCCGACAGATCGCTTCGTGACGGATGCGTGCCGCCTCGGGACCGCTCAATCGCTCGCCACATGTCGCATTATCGCATTCACTCACCGGCACGTTCTCGGCGACGACTGTCTTTGTCTTGCCGTCCACCTCGAACTCGAAGCGCTCCGTGATAATCTTGTCGCGCAGCCAGCCAGCATTGCATGTGGGACAACGCGAAGCCTGCTCGGCTGGATGTTGTGCGTGGCTCATTGTTCTCTATCTCCCACGATGGATGCTGACGTGAAAGCTGAGCACCCATACCTCTTCGCGCCGATCCCGGTTAATTTTCAGCTTGACGTAAAGCCCCTTGCCGTCCACGTCGTTCATCGCGTAGCCCTTCTCGCCGGATCCCAGCGTAACCTCATGAAACTTTTCACGACACAAAGCCTCGTCCTCCAACAGGCGGATGATGTATTCAATCATCGCTCCATCCGTGGGAAGGAAACCGGCTGCTTGAAGGATAGGACGCCCAGGTTTGCGGGCTTTTTCTTCCGTTATTTGCCAATCATCCCGGTTGAGTAGGCGAAGCAACTCCGCACGAACATCGTCAAGCGAACCCTCTTCGGTCGCCATCGCTTCGGGCTCCTTGGTGAATCAGCTCTTCGTTCGCCTTTCTCGATTATTCTTCCACAGAACGGCATCTTTCTAATCAAATGATTTTACACCAGTCTGAAATCCAGCAAGATCGTCCGAAACAGCTGTCAATAAAATCATATGATCTAATTCGCTCCCAGTCAAGCCCCGATTTCGGCAACCCATGAATCTTTCTCTTGCGGCTAATGGTTCAATTCCGCCACCAGTGCCCGCAGGAACGGCTCGACATCGGTGACGACGCCGACGGTCTGGGCGCTGCCGCGATCGGTCAGCTTGATCACGGTGGCAGGGTTGATGTCCACACACGCCACCTTGACCCACGCCGGCAACAGATTGCCCGTGGCGATCGAGTGCAGCATGGTCGCCATCATCAGGCAGAAACCGACGCCGTGGACCATCTCACGCATGCGCCGCTGCGCCTCCAGCACGTCGGTGACGACCTCCGGCAGCGGGCCGTCGTCGCGGATGCTGCCGGCCAGCACGAACGGAATATCGTGACGAACGCACTCGTACATGACGCCGCTCTTGAGGACGCCGCGCTCGACGGCCCGGCGGATGCCGCCCAGCCGCCGGATCGTGTTGATCGCCCGCAGATGATGCTCGTGCCCTTCCTCCATCGGCAGACCGCGATCCAGGGAGATGCCGAGACTGGTGTTGAACAGCGCCTGCTCGATGTCGTGCGTCGCCAGGGCGTTGCCGGCGAACAGAATGTTCAAATAGCCGCTGCGAATGAGTTGGCAAATGTGCTCGACGCTACCGGTGTGGACGATGGCGGGACCGAGGACGGCCAGGATCTTCTCGCCGGACTCCTTGGTGCGCTTCATCGCCGCGGCGATCTCGCGGACGGTGACGCCTTTCGGCTTCTCGCTGGAAACCGGACTGGCCATGAACTCGAACAGGTTTTGCCGGGCCGCCGTCTCGGCCGGGAAGACGCGCAGCCCCTGCCGGCCGACGACGATGCGGTCGCCGACGCGCACGTCCAGCATGGGGATGCAGCGCGCGGCGCTGCCCTCAGCATCGACGAGGATGCCGCAGTCCATCTCCTGATCTTCCACGTCGATCCACTCGCCGCCCAGACGCACCTGCGTGCGGTAGTTGGTGGTGCTGTAAAAATCGTCGGGGAAGGCACCGTCCATGTCGGCGGCGACGGTCCGGCAATCGCGGACGTTGACGTTGACGGCCCCGTGATCGTGGATGGCGTCGAGGATGTCGCGCAGTTTGTCGCCGTCGTCGGCGCGGACCTCGATGCGGACGTAACTGGGATCGGTCTGCCGCTGGCCGATGCGGATGTCCTTGAGGACGTAAGAGCCGCCGTGCGTGAGGATCTCATCCAGCACCTTGGGCAAAATCAGCGAGTCGATGATGTGCCCCTGAATCTCGACTTCCTCGACGAACCCTTGCTTGCCCGCTGCGTTCTGGGCCATAAAAGCCTCCATGATCGGGGACGATCTGCGGCGCAACCGGCCGTGCTGCTATTCTATCTTACCGTAGGAAGACCGGCGTCAGCGGGTAGGCGGTGAGCTTGCAGCTTGTACGCCATTGGCGTATATTGAGACATGCGATTCCTCGAAACCTCCGTGTTCACCCGAGCGGTGGTGGAATCGATGGACGATGAAGCCTACCGCTCCTTGCAGTTGGCCCTGCTGCTCCGTCCGGAACTCGGTTCGACGATCCGAGGTAGTGGCGGCCTCCGTAAACTGCGCTGGTCGCTCAAGGGCAAGGGCAAGCGCGGAGGAGTGCGCGTGATCTATTTCTGGGACGAGACGAGCGAAACCTTCTACATGCTCTATGTCTACCGCAAGAACGCGCAAGAGGATCTGACCGTTCAACAGCGCAAGATACTGACCCGCTTGGTTCGCGAGGAGTTCGGATGAAGAAGAAAGACTTCGAGAATCTGGTGACGAGCCTTCGTGAGGCCGGCCGAATCCGGCGCGGCGAAACGAAGGCGAGCCGTGTGACGGAGTTCGCTCCGGTGGATGTGAAGGCGATTCGGCAACGGCTGGGGACGTCGCAAGCGGAGTTTGCGCGCATGATCGGCGTGAGCGTGGCGACACTGCGGAACTGGGAGCAGGGAAGGCGACGCCCCAAAGGGCCGGCTCGCGCCTTGCTGAAAGTGGCGGCGACCAACCCGGAGATGGTGGCGGCAGCGCTGGCGTCGTAGCGCTGAAAACATGGAAGTAACGCTAAGGGAGCCGGCAGCTGCGTGAAGTGTCCACATTGATGACGAACGAAGGTTATTGTGAGATGAAATCTACAGTGAAATGTGCAGAGTGCGGCCATCTCTTGCCTGAGCGAGATGGCACTGTTCCCGCCGAGCGGTCCAGAAGCGGAAGCTATCCCAATCGCTTGAGAAACCCGCTATTGGCCCTGGTGAATGCCTCCACGGTATCGCGGACAAGGACCAACAACTCCCGATCGCCATAGAGCAGGAACGGTCCCACGATTAGGTAGTTCGCTCCCCATTGCTGGGTTAGGGACCACCAGTTGTCGTTGCCCCTTTCGCGCTCGCAGTACAGTGTTCCCCGCCACTCGTTTATCCGCTTGGAGTCCTTCACGAGGCGGTTGAGGTTCTCCCACTCTATGTCCGTCGTGAGGAAGGCCGTGTATCTTGCGTCTCCGCCTTTCATGGCGGACACTAATCGCAGACCCAGCCCGCGCTCCTTCAAGAAGGCCGCGAATTGAGGGATGTCCCAGTCATCCAACGACACGGCTGGCCTGGCGGGGCCGCCCTTGCGCCGGCCGGTTTCGGCGACCAGCAGAGTGGCCGCCACGAAGATGAATAGCAGCCCGCACAGGCGCCAGGAAAGTTTGCTTGCACCCGGCATGGAGAGTGGCCCTCGGAACCAACACAGGGTCCGTTCCAGAACAGGAAGAAATGAGCCAACCCTTGGACTGAAGATTCAATCGCCCAGAAGCAATTCGCCGAGATCCTTCGTGTGACCCGATTCCACAGTCAAATCACCAACGGACCTTGGCAGACGAGGCGGCCTCGTCCGTCCCTTTTGGTACTGGATACCAGCACGGTAGGGCAGACCTGGAACCAAGGCGGCACGAAAGCGTCCCTCGCGATCGGTTTCGGCCGCGGCATCCAGGCCCTTGCCGCTGCTGAAGAACCGGATGCCCACCTCCGGCACCGGTCTACCCTCTCTATCCACCAGCCGGCCGACGACCACACCGCAGGGTTCGAGTTGGACCGTCAACTCGTTCGTTTCGTCGCCGCGGATGGTCAACACTTTACCCCAACCTTTTTCCGGATGGTGAAAGGACAGCTCGCGCGTGCGTTGGGGGTTCAGCCCCTCGACCAGGAACGATGGGCCTTCCAGCATCTCCGCATCGGGCATCGAGGTCAAGCCGCACACTCTGACGCCGCGGAGCGGCTGGCCGTCGGCTCCGATCACCGTGCCGCGCAACGGCGGCGTCGCTTGCACGGTGATATTGCGTCTCAGAGATTTCTCCTTCTCGTCCGGCTGGATCAGGGTCAGGGCGTTGTAGCGATCGATACAGCGCTGCCCCCAAGGGGGACCCATGTAGAGCCAGGAGCCGCCGCCGTGATTCTCTCCATCTGTAAAGAGGTTGGCCAACTCCCGATCATCGATTCGAGCGCAGGCATAGGAATCGCGCGGTGATGCCGCGACCAGCACAACGCCAGGTCCGGGTAAGACCGTCAAACTGTAGGAGCCATCGGCTTCCAGAGTGGCGGAGGACGCCGCCTGGAGATGCTCAAGTCTTGTAAGCACCGAGCTGTGGGCATTGGGGAAAAGGGGGTAGTACTCGACCACGGCCCTCTTCGGCGGCTTGCCGGTGGCCTGGTCCGTAACCCGTCCCCGAAGGGGAATGCCGCCCGTCAACTCGAAATCGGCAGCGAGGGGGGGCAGATCGGGTGTATTCGGCAGTCGTGCCGCGGCCGCAAAGTAGGGTTGCCCGTTTTGCGGTTGAGCCAGGACGACCAATCCCTGCACTCCCGCCGAGACGCGCAGCTCGTAGCGGCCGTCCTTGTCCGTGCGTGTCGAGGAGCTGCTGCGCGGGACGCTCATCTTCACTCCGGCGACGGCTTGGCCGGTGGCCTTGTCTCGGACTACGCCCCGGATAGATCGAAGAACGGGAACGGTCGCCACCTGCTCGAAGGGAACACCGCGGACCCTCCACATGTTGGCGGGGACCGTCGCGGAGGGGCGTGTCGCCGCCACGCAACCGGATGCGAGAGTTGCCGGCCCCTCAAACCTCAGCGTCACGAGGCAGTCACGACCCAGACCCGTCAAGCGGAACCGGCCATCGGCCGCCGTCGTCACCTGCGCGAGTCGTCCCGGAAGCGGCCCCCTGCAACTCTTGACGGCTCCCGAAGCGCGGTCCGGATCTTGTAAGTGGCGCGTCAGGCCCTCTGCGGAATAGCTGCTCACCCCTTGCACGAAGACCTTGGCCCCGGCCACGGGGTTGCGCTCCACATCGAGAAGACGGCCTTCCACGGGGAAGTCTTCGACCAGTCGCAGGCTGAGCGTGGAGTCACCCCCTCCGATTTCCGCCCAGTTCAGTCCAAAGCCGTCGGCTTCCGCGATCACCACGGGCCGCGACGCATCCAAGTATCTTTCGTCCAACTCCGATCGGGCGAAGGCGAAGCGAAACCCTCCATCCGATCCGCTGGCCGCCCGGAGAGGATAGACCGGCTGGTCGGCGATGGCATTCGGCTCGTAGCGGCGCGGGGCATAACCCAGATACAATCTCGCCCCCGCCAACGGTCTTCCCTGCGGATCGAACACACGCCCTCTCACCTCGATCGGAGCGTCCAGCGGCGCGTGGAGCCTTCCGACTTCTTTTGGGTCAACCTTCACCGCCTCAGCCGACCCTCCTCGGTCCGCGGAAGGCGAGGAAGCGGAAGGAGCGTCCGGGACCGTCCGGGGGGACAGGTAGCCCAGCCATCCCGCGGTCAGGAGACTGGTGGTCAGGATCAGGCCGGCAACCCATTTCAGCTTGGCCAGCCCCATGCTCCGGCTGACGTCTCGTGCCACGCCGGCCGCCAGTTCCGTGACGCCGCTCGTCGCCGGCGTTTGCCGCGCGGCGAAGGCCATCGCGCCCTGGATCGTGCGGTCGGCCAGCGGAGCGAGGGCAACGGCGGACGCCGCCCCCCGCGACACCTCGACGGCGGCCAAGGCGGCGGACAACATCAGGCCGCGACGCCGGAGACGCTCGTGCAAACGCGCGCGCCCGCGTTCCAGACGCCCCTTGACCGATCCCACCGTCCAGCCCAGTTGACGGGCCGCCTCTTCCTGGCTCAGCCCTTCCAGACAGCACAGGATCACCGGCAACCGATAGACCTCGGCCAAGCGGCGCACTTCTTCATCGACGATGGCGAGCATCTCCCGCGAGGACAGCTCGGCCAGTGGATCGGGACGATGGTCGAGCAGGGATATGGGAAGGGACACTTCCGCACGGAGTCGGCGAAGGCGCGCGGCTCGGGTCTTGAGCGCGACGCGCTGCGCGACCCCGTGCAGCCAAGCCGCCAGCGCCGCCGGCGGTTGCACCGTGGCCGCTTTGCGAGCCAGCACCAGAAACGTCGCTTGAAACGCCTCCTGGGCGGCGTCGGTGTCTCCCAGGACGCGCCAACACACCCGCAGCACCAGGGCCGCGTGCCGGTTCACCAGAGCCGTGAAGGCGCGCTCGTCTCTGTCCGCGAGGAAACGATGCAGCAAGAGCGCGTCGCTGGCTTCGCTCGGCTCGGCCCGAATCACCAGCCGGCGAATGTACCGGAGGAGAGATTCAGCGCGCGCTGCCATAACGGTTCCTCTCCTGGAGCTTACGTCGAACGACTCTACACCGGCGTAATAGTCCCAAAGATGTTGTCATTGCTGGTGGAAGCATGGTTGTCGTCGATAATCGAGGCGGCATCGAGGTCGAAGGTGCCGAGGTTGTAAACCCCACCGCCGATGCCCTGGCCGTCGCTGCCGCCGACCCCGCCGGCTCCCCCGTCGGCCTGGTTGCCGGCGATCACGCTGGTCAGGACCGCAGTGGTCGCGCCCGTATCGTTAAAGAGGCCGCCTCCCTCGCCATTCCCTCCATTGCCGCCGGGTGCTCCCGCACCGCCCTCTGCGGCATTTGCCGCGACCACGCAAGAATGGAGTGTCAAATCGGCCTGGCTGGATCCGCCGGCCACCGTATTGAAACAGGCACCCCCGTCGCCATCGCCGCCATTGCCTGCTGTTCCGCCAGCGCCTCCGGCTCCCCCGACGCCGCCCTCGGCCTCGTTCCAAGTAAGGAGGCTATTGTTGACGGTCAGCGAGGCGGCGAAAAAGCCCGAGACAGTATAAAGCCCGCCTCCTTGCCCAGCACCGCCGATGCCGCCAGCCCCGCCGGAACCTCCCGTTCCGCCGGCGCCGCCCAGGGCCTCGTTCTGGACGAAGCGGCAGTTGCTCAGGGTAGTGGTCGCCCCTGAGTTGGAGACGGCGCCGCCTTGGCCAAGGCTCCCGGCCCCGCCGGCTCCGCCGCTCGCGCCGGCGCCGCCGGCCCCGCCTTGGGCCAGGTTCCCAAAGAAGCTGGCATTGCGGATCGTTGCCGTGGACTCGAAGTCCACATTGACTCCGCCACCCCCGGCGGTGCCGCCCGCGCCGCCGGCTGGATTGGTGCTGCTCCCCGCACCGCCATTGCCGCCGAGAGCCGCGTCGAGCCAGAAGGTGCAATTGGATACTTGGACAGAGCTGCGGGCGTCGATGTCGAGACCACCACCGACCGCGAAGCCGCCCTCTCCCCCGCCCACGCCAGCGCCGCCCAGGACCTTGTCCTCGACGAAAGTGCTGTTCTGGATGCTCATGGTCGTGCTGCCGCTGACAAACATCCCACCGCCTTGGCCATCGGTGGTGAAGTGTCCTGCGCCGCCCTCGGCTGTGTTCTGCACGAAAGTGCAGTTACTAACGGTTGGCGTGGCACCCGTGGAAGAGGTGAAGGCCACGATCTCCAGACCTCCGCCCACGCCCTCCTGGCCAAGAATACCCGCCCCACCCTGGGACAGGTTACCAATGAACTGGGTGTTGCTGATATTGGCGTTGGCTTGGAAAGTTACAAATCCGCCGCCCTGAGCGACGCCGCCGCCACTGAAAACACCGCTGGTAGCGGCGGCGCCGCCGATGGCTTCGTTTCCTGCGAGTATGCTGTCGGACATCTGGACGGGGCTGCCGGATCCGTGGACAGCCCCACCGTCGGCTTCACCACCCTTTCTGCTGCCGAAACCGCCCAGGGCTTGATTATTCTTGAAAGTCGTGCCGGTGATGGTCGCCGAAGCGTTGCTCATGTCTAGAGCACCCCCCTGCGCGTTACCGCCGCCCTGGAAAGACAAACTGGTGGGCGCGTCGCCGCCGACGGCTTGGTTGCCGCTCAACGTCGTATCGGTCAAGGTCAGGGTTGTGGAGAGCAAATAAAGGCCGCCGCCCCTCCCGGCGCCACCACGGCCAGCCGCGCCAGTTCCGGAACCGCCGCGGGCCAGGTTGTCCTGGATCACGCTGTCGCTGACGGCGAGGGAGCCAGAGTCACTGTAAATGCCGCCGCCCAAACCGGAGCCTCCGATCGAACCGTTGGCACCCACGGCCTGGTTGCCAATCAGGGCATCGTTCAAGAGAGTGAGGTCGCCGGCGTTGAGAATGCCGCCTCCAGCGGTGGCCCGACCTCCTGTGAGAGTCAAGCCGGCGATGGTCGCCGTCACACCTTCGCTGATATCGAAGATCCGGCTGGCATCATTGCCGTTGACGGTCAACTTGTCGGCGCCCAGACCCTCGATATCCAGGTTCTTGTTGATGGCCAACTCGCCGCTGGTCAGCGTGATGGTCTGGCCCGCGAGACTGGGAGCGAAGTTGATGGTATCGCCGCTGTTGGCGTCGGCGATCTCCGCCCGCAGCGATCCGGCGCCGCTGTCGGCCGTGCTGGTGACCGTCAGCGTGCTGGGCACGGTGCGATCCTCAAGGGCCTCCAGCCAGGGCAACGGGCGCAGTGGTCGGCCTGACCGCCGTGGCGCGCGCCTATTCCACTTCCGATACTGGAACAGAGAGGGGAACAACACGATGAAAATCTCCAACCGGCGATCACCCTGCATTACAAGAGAGCCCACAGCACTTCTGTGGCCAAACATCTTCTCACGCGCGTCCACCTCTATATTGCCCGTGGACCCTCGAATCCGCACACTCATTTTTCCAAACTATCGTTCGGAGCTTTGGGCCAAGAAGTGTGTTGGAGCAGACTCGGCGAGGGAGCATCGTCCGGCGTGCGTGGGTGGACCTTTCTCTCGCCGAGCGGATGGCGTGCCCTCTTGGATAGCGGAGCGTGTCCAATAATATGATGTTCGATCCCCCGGGACGCGGCGCTCCGAAATCCAGCTATTAAACGGGACTGTAGCGGGTGATTCCGGGCACGCGGTCGAAGTCGCCATCGAGACTGGCGAGAGCAGTGAGGCCATTGTCTTGCATCACCACCACAAGGAGAGCGTCCGCCGAAAGCAGACCGAACTGGAGGGCGAGGTCCGCAGCCCGTGAGACTTGCGAGGCCAGAACGGGCAGTCCATTGATCTAGGCAGCGCTGATTTCGTCGATGGCTCGGCGGGGGACGACCAGCTGCTGAACTTCGGCCGGGTGTCGGCGGAGACGGTTGGCGATGCCCTGAACGGGCCAGCCGAAGCGGTCGCAAGCCTCGATGGTCATGAGCCGGTGAGCCATTTCGCTGAGAACGTGCGACGACGTGAACCCTTGAAGATCCTGATGTTCAATACGATCGAGGAGGATCTTGCACGCCGCTCCGTAGGTCGGGTGGGCGATGATCGCGTAGACCAGCGTGTTGGCGTCCAGAAAGACGCGGGTGCCGCTGGGGATATTTGCAAACGTCATTCTTCCCGCGCCCAGGGATGGTTATCCGGCCCAAGCAGAGAATCGAGTTCTTGCGGACTGCCGGTCCACTTCAGCATTCCATACAGTCGATCCACCGCGCTGCCCACCTCCTGGATCGTGATTTTGACTTTCTGTCCCTCCTGAAGGGGCAGCTCGCCGGGCAGCTTCAGCGTCCCGCGTTCGTAAATCGCCTCGATTTCCAGAGCCATGAGACAATCTCCTGATGGCAGGGATCCTCCTCAAAGCTATTGTAGGAGGCCGTCGCCGATGAGGAAGCAGCGTGTCCATCGCTCCGCGCTCTTGGATACCGGCGTGCCTGCCATAATATGAGGAGCAACCGCGTCTCGGACACGCTCGATCGTGAGGAAACACGCACACATGCCGCGCCGCACCGACCTTCGCAAAATCCTGCTCATCGGCTCCGGACCCATCGTCATCGGTCAGGCGTGCGAGTTCGATTACAGCGGTACGCAAGCGTGCAAGGCGCTCCGCGAGGAAGGCTACACCGTCGTCCTGGTCAACTCCAATCCGGCCACCATCATGACCGACCCGGAGACGGCCGACCGCACCTATATCGAGCCGATCACCTGGCCGATGATCGAACGCATCATCGAACGCGAACGGCCCGACGCCTTGCTGCCGACGCTCGGCGGACAGACCGCCCTCAACTCGGCGATGGAACTGCACCGTCACGGCGTCCTCGACAAGTACCACGTCGAGATGATCGGCGCCCGGCCCGATGTCATCGCCAAGGCCGAGGACCGCGAGCTGTTCAAGCAGGCCATGCAGAAGATCGGCATCGACGTGCCCCAAAGCGGCGTCGCCCGCTCCTTCGCCGAGAGCCTGGAAATTCTCGAGCGCGTCGGCCTGCCGTGCGTGCTGCGGCCGAGCTTCACCCTCGGCGGCACCGGTGGCGGCATCGCCTACAACCGCGAGGAGTTCAATCAGCTCATCGCCCGTGGACTCGATCTCAGTCCCGTCGGTGAAGTCCTCATCGAGCAATCCATCATCGGCTGGAAAGAGTTCGAGCTGGAGGTCATGCGCGATCGGGCCGACAACGTCGTCATCGTCTGCTCCATCGAGAACTTCGATCCGATGGGCGTGCATACCGGCGACTCGATCACGGTGGCCCCGGCGCAGACGCTGACCGACAAGGAATATCAGCGCATGCGCGACGCCTCGCTGGCCATTATCCGCGAGATCGGCGTCGAAACCGGCGGCAGCAACATCCAGTTCGGCATCAATCCCGACAACGGCCACATGGTCGCCATCGAGATGAACCCGCGCGTCAGTCGCTCCAGCGCCCTGGCCTCCAAGGCGACCGGCTTTCCCATCGCCAAGATCGCCGCCAAGCTGGCCGTCGGCTATCGCCTCGACGAGTTGCGCAACGACATCACGCGCGAGACGCCGGCCTGCTTCGAGCCGACCATCGACTACGTCGTCACCAAGGTGCCGCGCTGGGCGTTCGAGAAGTTTCCCGACGCCGATCCGACGCTGACGACGCAGATGAAATCGGTCGGGGAGACGATGGCCATCGGCCGCACGTTCAAGGAGTCGCTGCAAAAGGCGCTGCGCGGTTTGGAGACGGGCAGCTTCGGTCTGGGCAATTATCGCGGCGATCTGTGGGGCACGCCGCGACAGCCGAGCGTCGAGGACATCATCGCTCGCCTGGCGACGCCGACCGCCGAGCGCATCTGGTACATCCGCTACGCCTTCAAGGCGGGCCTGACTCTCGAAGATATCCATCAGCAGACGAAAATCGACCCGTGGTTCCTGTTCAATATCCAGGAGTTGGTCGAGATGGAAGAGCGCCTGCGCGGCGCGGCCGACCTGTTGCATACGGGCTCGCGGGATGAACAGTTGCGGGAGATGGTGCTGGAGGCGAAGCAGCACGGCTTCTCCGACAAACAGCTGGCCTTTCTCTGGCATTCGAGCGAGCGAGAGGTGCGCCGTCTGCGCAAGGAACTAGGGGTCTTGCCATCGTACAAGCTCGTCGATACCTGCGCCGCCGAGTTCGAGGCGTACACGCCGTACTACTACTCGACGTATGAAGCGCCAATCCATTATGAGACGAGCGGCCGGTGTCAGCCGGCTGTTGACCTCGAACAGCCGGCTGACGCCGGCCGCTCGCCGCTGATGTTTGACAACGAAACGAAGCCGCCGGCCGGCAAGGACCGCATCATGATCCTCGGCGGCGGGCCCAATCGCATCGGTCAGGGCATCGAGTTCGATTACTGCTGCTGTCAGGCGGCGTTCGCGCTGCGGCGCGAAGGCTACGAGACCATCATGGTCAACTCGAACCCGGAGACGGTTTCGACCGATTACGACACCAGCGATCATCTCTTTTTCGAGCCGCTGACCACCGAGGACGTGCTGAACATCTGCGACGTGATGCAGCCGAAGGGGTTGATCGTGCAGTTCGGCGGACAGACGCCATTGAACCTGGCGCGCGGCCTGGAAGCGGCGGGGGCGCCGATCGTCGGCACCAGCGTGGACAGTATCGACCGGGCGGAGGACCGCGAACAGTTTCAGGAAATGGTGGAGCGTCTCGGTCTGAAGCAACCGGCCAACGGCATCGCGCTGGATTTGCAGCAGGCCATCCACGTCGCCCGCCGCATCGGCTATCCGGTGCTGGTGCGGCCCAGCTACGTCCTCGGCGGGCGGGCGATGGAGATCGTCTACGACGAAACCGCCCTGAGCCGCTACGTCGCCTACGCCATGGACGTGTCGCCGGGCAAGCCGATCC
Source organism: Gemmataceae bacterium (assembly GCA_036557825.1). Taxonomy (GTDB): domain Bacteria; phylum Planctomycetota; class Planctomycetia; order Gemmatales; family Gemmataceae; genus JAJPHU01. The sequence goes on along the minus strand of DATBGU010000029.1, from coordinate 4,214 downwards.
TGATCGACAAGTTTTTGGAGTCGGCCATCGAGGTGGATGTCGATTGCCTCAGCGACGGCACGCGCACCCTCATCGGCGGCGTCATGCAACACATCGAGGAGGCCGGCGTCCATTCCGGCGACTCGGCGTGCGTCATCCCGCCGCACAGTTTGCCGCCGGTCGTCATTGAGGAGATCAAGCGGCAAGCGCGGGCGATGGCCGCCGAATTGAACGTGCGCGGCTTGATGAACGTGCAGTTCGCCGTCAAATTCACGGAAGAGGTGAGCGTCCGGCGTCAGCCGGCTGTTAGCGGTCAACAGCCGGCTGACGCCGGACGCTCGCCCGTTGAAGTCTACGTTCTGGAAGTCAACCCACGCGCCAGCCGGACGGTGCCGTTCGTGTCCAAGGCCACCGGCATTCCGCTGGCGCGCTACGCCGCGCTGGTGATGGTCGGCAAGACACTCGACGAACTGGGACTGTTTGAGGAAGTGGTGCCGCGACACTACTCGGTCAAGGAGAGCGTATTTCCGTTCAACAAGTTCCTCGGCGTGGACATCATCTTGGGGCCGGAGATGCGTTCGACCGGCGAGGTCATGGGCATCGACGACAGTTTCCCGCTGGCGTTCGCCAAGAGCCAGATGGCCGCCAACAGCGCTCTGCCGCAAGCCGCCGACGGACAGGTGTTCGTGTCGGTGGCCGAGCGCGACAAGCAGGAGGTCATTCCCATCGCGCGCGGCCTGGCCGAGATGGGCTACAAGCTGATCGCCACGCGCGGCACGGCCAAGATGCTGCGCGCGGCCGGCATCGCTGTCGAGGAGGTCAACAAGCTCCAGCAGGGCCGGCCGAACCTGATCGACTACATGAAGAACAAACAGATCGCGCTGATCATCAACACGCCCAGCGGTAAGGGCGCGCGGACGGACGAAGGCAAGATCCGCTCGGCGGCAGTGGCCAACGGCGTGACGTGCATCACAACCTTGTCGGCGGCGCACGCGGCGGTCGAAGCGTGCCGGGCCAGCCGCTCGCGACCCTGGACCGTGTGCGCCCTGCAAGATCGCTTCTCCTCCGAGAAGAGATGAAATCACGAAACATACGAACAACACGAAAAAAAGACAAAAAAGAGTCGTAAAAGAGAATGGATGAGACGGTCGAGAAAGCGATTTCTCCCCCGCGGCGCTCCTTGTGGCCGCTCGTGCTGGCGCTGGCCGTCATCCTGACCGGCGTGAACGCCGTCAAGCCGCTGCACGTCGATGACACCACCTACTATCTCGACGCCGCCCAGATCGCCGCCCATCCCCTCGACCCGTATGGATACGTTCTGCTGTACTTCAGCGAACCGTTGCCGGCGCTGCACGTCCTGGCGCCACCCGTGGCGCCCTACTGGTGGGCGGCGGCCCTGCGGCTGTTCGGCGATCGGCCGCTGCTGTGGAAACTCTGGCTGTTTCCCTTCGCCCTGCTTTTCGTCGCTTCGCTGGGGTCCATTCTGCGCCGCTTCGCCCCGGACGCGGCGGCGCTGCTGCTGGTCCTGCTGGTGATGTCGCCGGTCTTTTTGCCGGGCCTCAATTTGATGATCGACATTCCGGCCCTGGCCCTGAGCTTGACGGCGCTGGCGCTGTTTTTCCGGGCCTGCGACGGCGATTCCACGACCCTGGCCGTCTTCGCCGGCGCGACGGCGGGACTGGCCATGCAGACGAAATACACGGCGTTTCTCGCTCCCGCCCTCCTGCTCGCCTACGCTCTGCTGCAACGCAAGATCCGTCTCGGCCTGTCGGCCGCCGTCGTCGCCACCCTGGTCTTCGCCGCCTGGGAAACGGCGCTCGTCGTGGGCTACGGCGAGTCGCATTTTCTTTACCACGCCGGACAAGGCAGTAATTCCTACAATACGAAGCTCTATCTTCTCGGCACCTTGTTTCCCATCCTCGGCGGCGTCGCGTCGTGGCTGATTTTGTTGGCCCTGACGGTCTTGCGCGCGTCGCGCCGGCGACTGCTCCTCGCCGCTCTGCTCGTGGCCGTGCCTTACCTCCTCGTCTGCTTCGACTGGGCCGACTTGTCCTTTTTCGATTCGCAGCCGACGCTCTCCGACGCTCTGTTCGGAATTGTGGGGCTGGGGGTTTTCCTGAGCGTGGCGGTTGTCGCATGGCGGGTGCTGCGGCCGGCGGCGGACCCGATGATTTCACCCTTCACGCCGCGCGGACGCATCGCTTGGTTTCTCTTCTTCTGGTTCGCGCTCGAGCTGGTGGGTTACTTCGTCCTCAGCCCTTTCCCCGCCGTCCGCCGCATCTTGGGTCTCACCATCGCCGCCACGCTGCTCATCGGACATGTGGCCAACTCGACATCGCTGGAACCGTGGCGGTGGAACGTGCTGCGCGGGGTGGCCGTCGCCACCGCGCTGCTGGGACTGGGCTTTAGCGGCGTCGATTATCTGGAAGCGCGGGCCGAGCAGCAGGCCGCCCAGACCGCTGCCCTGCGGATTCGACAGCAGCACCCCGACGCCGACATCTGGTACACCGGCTATTGGGGGTTTCAGTTTTATGCTGAGAAGGCCGGCGTGAAACAGGCTGTCCCGCGGCACCCGCCGGACGACCGCGGGCTGATCGACCTGCCGCCGTCGCACTTTCGCAAGGGCGATTGGCTGGTCGTGCCTCACTCGGACATCCCTCAGCAGTATTTGGATTTTGCCGGCGAGGATCGGGAGCTGATGGACGAGATCGCCATCGCCGACCCGGTGCCGCTGTCCACGCTCATCTGGTACTACGCCGGCGCGCCGCCGTTGCGTCATCTGCGCGGTCCGCGCGTCGTCGTCCGTCTCTTTCGCTTCAAGAGAGACCTGGCGCCGCGCCGCGCACTCGATTAGCCCGGAGCGCCAGGGACGGGTTTCTGCGGCGCCCGTCGCTGGCGCTCCGGGCTAGTCGAGCGGTCTGATCGTGAATTAATCCACATAGGGATCGGCGCCGAGATCCTTGAGGATTTCCTGACGTTGCTTCTCGTGAACGAGCAGATCGACGCGGCTGCGGTAATGGCGGCGCTCCACGCGGCGCTGAGCGCGGCGGAACAAGGGCAGATGCGGATCCCAATCGCGATCGCCGCCGCGCAGGCCGATCTCCTTCCACTTCTCCTGTGCCTTCGGTCCCAAGCCTTCGAGCAATTCGTCTTCCAGCGACAAAAAGAACTGCGCGCTGCCCGGATCGCCCTGACGGCCGGCGCGGCCGGCGAGCTGACGGTCGATACGCAGCGATTCGTGACGCTCCGTGCCGAGCACGTGCAGGCCGCCGGCGGCCAGCACCTCGTCGGCCGGCTTGATGTCGGTGCCGCGGCCGGCCATGTTGGTGGCGATCGTCACACGGCCGATCTGCCCCGCCTCGGCCACGATCTTCGCCTCCTGCTCGTGCTGCCGCGCGTTCAGCACCTGATGTTCGATGCCCGCCGCCGTCAATCGTTCGCTCAGCTTCTCCGACTTGTCCACCGAGCGCGTACCGATCAGCACGGATCGACCGGCGGAACGCAGACGAATCACTTCCTGCACGATGGCGTCGAACTTGACGTCCTCGTTGGGAAAGACGCGGTCGGGCCAGTGCTCGCGGCGCACCGGTCGATTGGTCGGCACGCACACGACCCAGATTTTGTAAACGCGCCGCACTTCCCAGCGATTTTGCAGGGCGGTGCCGGTCATGCCGGCCAGCTTCTTGTACAGGCGAAAATAGCTCTGGAACGTGACCTGGGCGGCGTGGTCGGCCGGGGCGTTGATCTGCACGCCCTCCTTGGCCTCGACGGCCTGGTGCAGTCCCTCGCGCCAGTGACGGTCCGGCATGCGCCGGCCGGTGAACTCGTCGATGATGATGACCTTGCCCTTGTCGATCATGTAATGCTGATCGCGGCGGAAACGGTAGTGCGCTTGCAGGGCTTGCTCCAGGCTCTCCTCGAGCTTGTCCATGGCCTTGCCGTGCGGGCCGGAGGGCGGGTTGGAGTAGCGCGCCAGCTGCATGCCGGCCCCGTTGAGCACCAGTTTCTGTTTCTCGGTGTCGAAGTAAAAATGCTCGTCCGGCTTCATGCGGCGGACGAGCTGATCGGCCCACTTGAAGACGATCTGCTCGTTTTCCGTGGCGGGGCGCGTCGGGGCGCTGATGATGAGCGGCGTGCGGGCCTCGTCGATGAAGATGTTGTCGGCCTCGTCCACCAGGGCGAAGTGGTGCGGCCGCTGCGCGAACTGGTCCTCCTTGACGGCGACGTTGCCGCCG
>DATBGU010000028.1:0-39004 GCA_036557825.1 Gemmataceae bacterium | reverse complement strand
AACCTGGTGATCACCGGCGCCAGCGGCTGCGGCAAGACCTCGCTGCTGCGCGCGGTCGTCGGCCTGTGGGACCGGGGGCACGGCACGATCACCCGGCCGCGGTTCGAGGACGCCCTCTTCCTGCCGCAGCGCCCGTACCTGGCGCCGGGCAGCTTGCGCAGTCAGCTCCTCTACCCGCGGCCCGCGGGCGCGCGGACGGACGAAGACATGCTGCGCGCGCTCGACCTCGTCCAGCTCGCGCACCTCAAAGACGGCGCCGACCCGCTGGGGGCGGAGGCGGACTGGGGCAAGGTCCTGTCGATCGGCGAGCAACAGCGCCTCTCGTTCGCCCGGCTGCTCCTCTTGCGGCCGAGGTACGCTTTCCTGGACGAGGCGACCAGCGCCCTCGACCCGGACAACGAGGCGAACCTCTACCGCCTGGTGAGCGCGCTGGGCATTACCGTGGTCAGCATCAGCCACCACGCCACGATCCGCAAGTATCACAAGCTGGAGTTGGAGCTGCTCGGCCAGGGCCTGTGGCGCCTACGCCGCGTGCGCGACGCGGACCAGGCGATCGCCCTCCCGGCGCGCCCGGGCGCGGCGTGGTACGAGGCCGCCGCGCTGAAGTGGCCGAGGTCACCGCAAGCGCTGAAAGAGGCTGAGCTCGAAAGAGAAGTGAACGCCGCTCTGAATAGCGCCGCCCGGCCGTGCGTCTAACGGACGATACGCCGCTCGGCGGTATGTCGCATTTCCCTGACGAAAGGAGTCCTTCATGCGTTCGCGCAACCTTCTCGCGTGGTCTCTCCTATCTCTCGCTCCGGGCTTGCTCGCCGTCGCCGTTCCGGCGCGGGCGGCCGATACGTTCAGCGTCGATCCCGTTCACTCGTCGATGCTGTTTCGCGTCAAGCACCTGGGCGTCGGTCACATTTACGGACGCTTCAATCAGTATTCGGGATCGTTCGCCTTCGATCCCAAGAACCCGGCCGACTGCAAGTTGGAGATGGAGGTCAAGATCGACAGCATCGACTCGGCCAATGCCGACCGCGACAAGCACCTCAAGGGGCCGGACTTTTTCAACGCCAAGGAGTTCCCCACCATGAGCTTCAAGGCGACACGCATGAAGGCCGCCGACGAGAAGACCTACGAAGTGACCGGCGACTTGACAATCCACGGCGTCACCAAACAGGTGACGGTGAAGCTGGAGCGCCTCGGCACCGGCAAGGATCCGCGCACCGGCAAACCGCGCACCGGCTGGGAAACCGTCTTCACCATCAATCGCAGCGATTTCGGCGTCAAGGGCTTCCTGCCGGCCATCGGCGACGAGGTGCGCATCATCGTGGCGGTCGAAGGGATTCAGTAACGGTCGCTGTCCGTTCGGTTTGGTCCGCTGGCTCTTAGCGAAAGCGCTGGTACACGATGGGAGGCCTCATCGGCCTGCTGTTTCTCGTCACGCTGACGGGCGTTGTCCTTGCCATCGTTCTCGCGGTGCAGCGCCATACTGTGGTGGTTGGGCCTGCGCTCCGGTGACCTTACGACCCAACTGGGCGGCCGGCTCACGCGGAGCGAGGCGCGGAAGCTCGATAAAACCTCCTTCGCGTGGCCGGTCTGCGACAGCGGATTGTCAGGTCCGGGTTCTTGCGCTTCAACAACTCCAAAAGCCACGTGACGACCATCCCGGTCGCCGGCTTGGTCAAGGCAGGATCAGAATCTTCCCGCAATCGACTTCGACGCACGACGTTACTTTATTAACGGTAGTGCATACTTGGCACTTGATCGGCTCGCCCGTTGGCTTCGTGGGATCATTTTTCTGGTAAACGCTCGTCGGAAGCTCACCACCGTCCGGATCATAGGCCCGCCATTCGACGAGTTCTCCCCCCTCGACCTTCGCGGAGAACTGGAGGCCGGAGGGGGTTGTGAAGACGCGGTTCAGGCCCTCCGACAACGGCATGTCCTTGAGGACGGGACGGATGTCGTGGACCTCGACCGCGCCGCCGTCCCCTCCGTCAACCCTCGGCAAGATCACGATCTTGTCGCAGGGGACTTCCCAGCAGCTCGTCTTACCCAAAATGGTGACGCAGATATTGCACGTCTTCTTCCCTCCCCCCGAGTCTTTCTTCTCGTAGATCACGGTCGGGACCGGCTGTCCGGAGGGGTCGTGGACGACCCATTCCACGATCTCGTCGTTCTCCATCCTGGCCAGCAGTTGGAGTCCGGAAGGCGTGGTGTGAATGAGCGTCAACCACAACTTCTTGTTTTCGAGGATCGGGCGCACGTTGTGGATCTCGACCACGTCGGCACCCCTCTCCTTGACACAACCGCACTTCTTCCTCTCCGGCATTACATCTGTTCGTTCCGAGGCATTCATGGTTTCCTCTTTCTCTGGTTCGACGGGCGGGTGACTGGGGGGGTCCACCGGCTGGCGCCGGCTTCGCATGACTAAGACACCTCCGCAAGTAGGTCCTTCCGCGCCCGACTACATCTATCACCGCCACGGCGAAACGTGACGGGTCACGCCCAGCATTTTTTCTGGAGAAATGACATCGGCAAAGGGCGCTTTGGGGAACGTCTGGGGGAGAGCTGGGAAGATCGCTCACTCATTCCGGACCATGATCCAGCCGATCCCCTTTCCCCTGCTATCTCCCCCAAAAGAGATGTTCCGGTGGAGGTGGTGCCGATTGAGGCTTTTGATCGGATCGCAGGCGAACTTTCGGATCTCGGAGCGCTGGCCGTGGCTGGTCTACGTGGTGCTGAGTGTGGCGAGCATCGTCCTGCTGATTCTGCTGTTCCTGCTGGGACGCGAGGCCAACACCCACCACGACCGCACACGGCCCGCGCCGGGTCCATCGACGTGAGGCGTTCTATCGGCTCTCTATTTCTCCGCCGTGCGCAATTCGATTTTGCGAATGCCGGCCTGGCGGCAAGCGTCGAGGACGGCTTTCACGACGGCATACTCGACAGACGGCGAGCTAGTGACGCATAGAGCAACCTGTTTCTCCTTGTCCGCCCAGGCACGGAGCTGATCTTGCAGAATGCCGAGCGCCAGAGGACGATCCGGCCGACCGGACAGCTTCAGCACTTCCTCGCCGTGACGCAAGACGGCTTGCGTGGTGGTCAAGTCAATCCGAATTCCATCGGTGGGAAGTGGGTCGCCGGCATCTGCCTGTTTTTCCTCGTCTATTTGAAGAGACCGAGTCACGAGAGAATATCGTTGGTAGCCCAGGCCATCGGGGCTGAACACGCGCTCCACCCGTTCCTTGCTCAGCGGTTCGATGGTCTCGATGTCCGTAAACTGCAACCGCGCCTCCAGGCGCTGAGCCGGCCAGGTGAATTTCACGTCCTCGACAAGCAACGCAACCGACTTCCGTTCTTGGCGCACTTTGTTGATGGCGGCTTCACAAATCACCTTGCCCTTGTTGTCCCGCAGCAGATGATGCGTCACCTGGATAGGGGTTCCCATCCGCGCGAAGACGATCACTTTGCTGCCATGCTGTCCCTGCGGAGTAACGATGGGTTCAATCAGTTCGATGCTCTTTCCCCTGGCGATCACCGTCCGGGGTTTGCTGATGTCCCATTCCGCTGTGCCCATGACCTCGCCGAACCATTCGGGCCAGAACGGTAGGGGCAAGTGTGCCTTGCCGCTGGCGAGATCTTTACGAGAAACCCAGAACAGATACGGAGGATCGTTCTTGCTGATCCAGTACCAAACTTGTTCACGATTGCTTCCCATGTCAAATGCCGGCTGGCTGAAGACTTTTCCTGTGAATCGAAAGTTCCCCGGCTTCTGATAGAGGAATTGGCCGGGGAGTCCCACGGTCTGCCTGTCCGCTTTGCACTCGATCAAGACATTGGTACAACGCAAGGCCGGGATGAGTTTGGCGTTGTCGTTCAAATACCGGACCAGATCCTCGGCCTTGGGCACGACATCATCGGACGCCCGTCGGGCGAGAAATGTTGGGACATCCGCGGAGGAAGCAGTCTCCTTCTCCTTCGATCCAGGTTGGGCCTGCGTCCCGGTGGTACACAGAAATCCTCCGATGCCGACACTGACAATCAGCAGCAGGGCCGCCGTCGTTCGCACTTTGGTCATCCACATGGCTTTCAACACTCCTTGCGTCAACGCCGCGATCCGCGCAGATACCGCGCCCGACGTCGCGGCCCCTCCTTCAACAAACCTCTGCGCCACGCACGCCGTCGTGCCGACCAAGGGGGCCGCCACCGCCGCAAAGGCTGCATCTTCTCCACTCGCCAACGTCAGCGCGATCGCGGAGAGCGTCAAACCGCGCCGCCTCAACCGCCGAGCGAGCAGCGCTCGGCCGCGCCACAGTCTGCCCGAAAGCGTGCCCTGCGGCCAGCCGAGTTCACGCGCGGCCTCCTTGTGCGTTCGCCCTTGCAGATCGCATAGGACGATCGCCGCCCGATATTTTTCCGGCAAGCGGCTCAACTCCTCGTCGAGCAACGGCCTCCAATCTTCCCCATCGCGAGCGGGTTGCGTAGACTGCCGCGCCCTTTCCCAGATTCGCTTTTGCGCCGCCCGGCGGCGGGCCAACGAATCGCGCGCCCGTCGGGACGTGCGATGGGCCACGCCGTACAGCCAGGGACCGAGCGCGCGCCCCGACTGGATCGACCTCGCCTTGCGCAGCAGCACGAGGAATGTGGCCTGAAACGCATCCTCGGCCTCGTGCCGGTCGCCGAGAACACGGCGACAGACGCCGAGGACAAGGGGTCCGTGGCGGCGCACCAGGGCCGTGAACGCGGACTCCTCATGCCGAACCAAAAACGCCTCCAGCAGCTGAGCATCCGTCAAACCGTCCGGCGCTTGCGTCAGAACGGCCCGGCGAAGATGATGCAGTAAGCTGTCCGTGGATTGATGCCGCATCCGTTTGCTCTCCGTGGAGGGAAGTTCACCATAGTATTCCCACCAGATGGCGGATTCATACGTTTTTTCCTCAAAACAAGATACAATCTCCTTTATGACCTTCGGTGATGAGATCATGCGAACAGGAGCTGACTCGATGACTTCGCGGACGCATTCGCACAAGAGAAGCCAAGCGTTCGGATTGGCCCTCGCGGTCGCGGCCTTGATGGGCGGCGCGGTCCGCGCGGACGAAGCGAAGCTCAGCTTCGACCGCGACATTCGGCCCATCCTCTCGGACAACTGCTTCGCCTGCCACGGCCCGGACGCCGGCAAACGTAAGGCGAAACTGCGGCTCGACAATCGCGCGGGCGCCCTCGCCGAGCTGCGCGGCGGCGAACACGCCATCGTGCCGGGCAAGATCGAAGACAGCGTCCTCCTGGAGCGCGTTACCTCCGACGATCCGTCGATCCGCATGCCGCCGCGGAAGACCGGCAAGCAGCTGCCGCCCGCACAGATTGAACTGCTGCGCCGCTGGATCGCGGGCGGAGCGCCGTACACGGTCCACTGGGCTTTCGTCCCGCCGAACCGGACGCCGACGCCGAAGGTGAAAAATCGCGCCTGGCCGCGCAATCCGCTCGATCGCTTCATCCTCGCTCGTCTGGAGCGCGAAGGGCTGCAACCGACGACGGAAGCGGATCGCGTCACGCTCCTACGCCGGGTGACGCTGGATCTGACCGGCCTGCCGCCGACGCCGGCCGAGGTCGATGCCTTCCTCGCCGATCCGTCGCCGGACGCCTATGAGAAAGTGGTGGATCGCCTATTGCGGTCGCCGCGCTACGGCGAGCACATGGGACGGTTCTGGCTCGACGCCGCCCGCTACGGCGACACGCACGGACTGCATCTGGACAACTACCGCGAAATGTGGCCCTACCGCGATTGGGTCATCAAGGCGTTCAACGACAACAAGCCCTACGACAAGTTTCTGATGGAACAACTGGCCGGGGATCTGCTGCCCGGCGCGACGCTCGATCAGATCGTGGCCACCGGCTTCAACCGCTGCCACGTCACCACTAGCGAGGGCGGCTCCATTGAGGAGGAAGTTTACGTCCGCAACGTCGTCGATCGCGTCGAGACGACCGGGACCGTGTTCATGGGCCTGACGGTCGGCTGCTGCCGCTGCCACGATCACAAGTTCGACCCGATCAAGCAGAAGGAGTTCTATCAACTCTTCGCGTTCTTCAACAACCTCGACGGCCCGGCGCTGGACGGCAACGCGGCCCTGCCGGCGCCGAGCGTGCGCATTCCGACAGCCGAGCAGAAGGCAGAACTGGACCACTTGCAGCAACAAATCGCCGCCCTCCGCAAGCACATCGACGCCGAGGTGGCGAAGGTGAAGTACGACGACAGCGCCGACGCGAAGGAATCGGAGCAAACGGCGCGGGCGGAGTATGTGTGGATCGACGACGCGATTCCCGCCGGGGCCAAGCCGTCCAGCGACGGCGGCGTCAACGGTCAGTGGACCTTCGTCACCCGGCCGAAGCACCCCGTTTTCAGCGGCGAGAAGGCGTCGATGCGCAAGGCGGACGGACTCAGCCAGCATTTCTTCGAGGGAGCCAATCCTGGCCTGCGCGTCGGGTCCGGCGATACGCTGTTCGCTTACGTCTATCTCGATCCAAGCAACCCGCCGAAGGAGATCATGCTCCAATGGCACACCGGCGATTGGAAGCACCGTGCCTACTGGGGAGAGAACGTGATTCCGTGGGGGCGCGACAAATCGGGCGAACGCCGGCACCTCGGCCCGCTGCCGAAGAAGGGCGAATGGGTGCGCCTGGACGTGGACGCGGCGAAGGTCGGAATCAAGCCGGGCACGGTCATCCAGGGCTGGGCGTTCACGCAGTTCGGCGGTACGGTTTACTGGGACAAGGCCGGCATCGTCACGCAGACGCCGCAGAGCAATCAGCCGTTCACCACGCTCTCGGCCTGGTTGCGCGTGCAGAACGCCGCCGGCGGCGCGGGATTGCCGAAGGACATTCAGGCAATCGTCAAGCTGCCGCGCGACAAGCGGAGCGAGCCGCAGAAAAAACAACTCCGCGATTACTTTCTCGCCAATGCCTACGCCGGCACGCAAGCGACGCTCGCTCCGCTGCGGAAACAGATCGCGGACCTTGAAACGAAGCGGCAACAGATCGACAAGGCGATGCCGGCGACGCTGGTATTCAAGGAACGGGCCACCGCAAAGCCGGCCTATGTCCTCAAGCGCGGCGAGTACGATCAGCGCGGCGAGCAGGTCGGCCGCGACACGCCGAAGTTCCTACCGTCGTTGCCTCCGAAGGAGAGCCGCGACCGCCTCACGCTGGCGAAATGGCTGCTCGCGCCGGAGCATCCGCTGACGGCCCGCGTCGAGGTCAATCGCCTGTGGCAGCAGTGTTTCGGCACCGGCCTGGTGAAAACGACCGAGGACTTCGGCTCGCAGGGAGAATCGCCCAGCCATCCGCAATTGCTCGACTGGCTGGCGGTACAGTTCCGCGAGGACGGCTGGGATGTCAAGAAGACGATGAAGCTCCTCGTTATGTCGGCGACATATCGGCAGTCGTCGCGCGTCACGAAAGATCGGCTGGCGAAGGATCCGGCCAATCGCCTGCTGTCGCGCGGCCCGCGCTTCCGTCTCGATGCCGAGATGCTGCGCGATCAGGCATTGTTCGTCAGCGGCCTGCTGGTCGAGAAAGTAGGCGGTCCCAGCGTCAAGCCACCCCAGCCCGAAGGCTTGTGGGAGGCGGTCGGCTACACCGGCAGCAATACGAAGAACTTCGTGCCTGATCGCGGCCATGAAAAAGTGCATCGCCGCGGCATGTACACATTCTGGAAGCGCACCGCGCCGCCGCCGGAGATGAACACCTTCGACGCTCCTTCACGCGAATCGTGCATCGTGCGGCGCGAGCGGACGAACACTCCCCTGCAAGCGCTTCTGCTCATGAACGATCCGCAGTTCGTCGAAGCGGCCCGCACCTTGGCTGAGCGCACGATGAAGGAAGGCGGCGCGACGCCGGAAACGCGCTTGGCGTTCATGTTCCGCCGGACGACGGCGCGGCGGCCCGATGCGAAGGAATTGGCCGAGTTGATCGCCGCATACAAGGATCACTTGGCCGTCTACACGCGCGATGCGGCAAAGGCGAAGCAGTTGATTTCCGTGGGCGAGTTGAAACCCGACGCGAAGCTCGATCCGAGTGAATTGGCGGCATGGACAATGATCGCGAACCTGATTTTGAATTTGGACGAGGTGATCAACAAGGGCTGAGCGGGATGGGCTTCTTGGGACAAAAGAGAGGTCGCTCGTCTACGAGAGGAAGTCTGTCGATGGCAGAACCGATCGACCGCAGCGACAAGGGGTTTGTCGAACATTGGCGGCGTGTCGGCCCCATTCTGGAAGCTATCCGCCGCAAGGAATCCATGCGGAATCGTATTAACAGGACCGATGATTTGGAAACCATCATCATCACCTTGTCCGAGCCGATTCTACGGAGACTCCAGGAACGGGCCAGGGAGGTAGACGTCACTCCTGAAGAATTGGTGCGTTTTTGTGTGGAAGAATTGCTTCAGCGCCGGAAAGATGATTTTGCGCGTGCCGCCAGCTACGTGCTCCAAAAGAATATCGCGCTCCATCAACAGCTGAAGGCGAGCACAGCGAGCAGCGCATACTGTTGCGACATGATGCGACAGCAAGTCGAAACAAGATGTGAAGTCCATGCGGATCGTTTCGATTGTCCTGACTGTCTCATCACTTGCTCGAAACGTTTGGGAGAATACGGCTTGATTATCCACGATGGCGGCCGCGCGAACGTTCGGATTAACTACTGCCCTTGGTGCGGATGTAAGCTTTCGGAAAACGTACCGGATGCTGATCTCGGTGAGGTGTGAGTGGATTTGAGGAAGGGAGCAATCACTATGAACCCAATACGCGAACATATCCAGATCCTCACCCGCCGCCATTTCTTCGGCCACGCCGCCCTCGGTCTGGGCACGGCCGCGCTGGCGACGCTGACAGCTCCACGCGCTGGAGCGGTGACGGCGACCGGCGGACTGCCGGACCTGCCGCACTTCGCGCCGAAGGCCAAGCGCGCCATTTACCTGTTCATGAACGGCGGTCCCTCGCAGATGGACATGTTCGATTACAAGCCGGCCATGGACAAACTGTTCGACAAGGATCTGCCGGAGTCGATTCGCAAGGGCCAGCGGCTGACCACCATGACCAGCGGTCAGACCCGCTTCCCTCTCGCGCCGTCGAAGTACAAGTTCGCCCAACACGGCAAATGCGGTGCCTGGGTCAGCGAACTGATGCCGTGGACCGCGAAGGTCGTCGATAAGTTGGCCTTCATCAAGAGCGTTCACACCGAGGCCATCAACCACGATCCCGCCGTCACCTATATCTGCACCGGCCATCAACTGCCCGGCCGCGCCAGTCTCGGCGCCTGGCTCAGCTACGGCCTGGGCACCGTGAACGCCAACCTGCCGGCCTTCGTCGTCATGACCGCCAGCTGGACCGGCCGCAAGGAGGCACAGGCTATCTACAATCGTCTGTGGGGGTCCGGCTTCCTGCCCAGCAAGCACCAAGGCGTCGCTCTGCGTTCCAGCGGCGATCCGGTGCTGTTCCTCTCCAATCCTGCCGGTGTCGATGCCGCGACGCGCCGCCGGATGCTCGACGCGCTGGCGCGGCTGAATCAGAAACAACTCGACGACATCGCCGACCCGGAAACGCAAGCTCGCATCGCGCAGTACGAAATGGCCTTCCGTATGCAGTCGTCGGTGCCGGAGCTAATGGATCTAGCGCGCGAGTCGAAGCACGTGCTCGATATGTATGGGCCGGACGTACACAAGCCGGGCACGTTCGCTGCGAGCTGTCTATTAGCGCGGCGGCTGACCGAGCGCGGCGTGCGTTTCGTGCAGATATTCCATCGCGGTTGGGACCAGCACTTCAACATCGCCGCCGATCTGCCGAACCAGTGTCGTGATGTGGACCAACCCTGTTACGCTCTGATCCGCGACCTCGAACAGCGCGGCCTGCTCGACGATACGCTGGTCGTTTGGGGCGGTGAGTTCGGCCGGACGATCTATTGCCAGGGCAAGCTGACGCGCGAGAACTACGGCCGCGATCACCATCCGCGCTGTTTCACCGTTTGGATGGCCGGCGGCGGCATCAAGGGCGGCGTCACCCACGGCCAGACCGACGATTTCAGCTACAACGTCGTCGCCGACCCGGTCCACATTCACGACATGAACGCGACGATCCTGCACTGTCTCGGCATCGACCATCGGCGGCTGACGTTCAAGTCGCAGGGATTGGACATGCGGTTGACCGGCGTGGAAGAGCAACATCCGGTGAAAGCCATCCTGGCGTAGAGAAAAACACCCCATGACCACCCGCGAGCCACGTAATCCGCTGTATCTGCTTCTGTTGCTGGCCAGCCTCCTGTTTGTCGTCACCGCCCTGGCCTACGCCGTCGTTCCGATCCTCGAACAGAATGCCACCGATGCCGGCCAGTCTCCGCCCCCTTCAGAGTTCCGCGACGCCCTGCGAAAGGACGGCTGGCGCTGGCTGCTCTACGAGGTCGCCGCCGTCGTCGTACTGAGCGTCGCCAGCATGACGGTCGATCGCCTGCGGACCTTGCAAAAACAGCGCGACGGCGCGACAATCCCTCCAGTGAATGAGGAGAAATCATCCCCTTAACTCTGGTGTTCCATGTCCAAACTCGACAAACGCGCCGCCGAACTCCGCCGTCTGCTCGATCACCACAATTACAAGTATTACGTTGAGGACAAGCCGGAGATCTCCGACCGCGAGTTCGACATGCTCCTCAAAGAGTTGGAGGAGATCGAGGCCGCCCACCCGGAACTAATCACACCTGACAGCCCGACGCGCCGCGTCGGCGGACAGCCCATCGACGCTTTCAAATCCGTTATCCATCGCGTGCCGATGCTCTCCATCGGCAAGGCGTTCAGCGCCGATGAGCTGCGCGAATTCGACGGCCGTGTCCGCAAGGCGCTGGGCAAGCAACCCGTCCAGTACGTCGTCGAACTGAAAATCGATGGTGTGGCCATGTCGCTGACGTACACCGACAGCCTGCTGACGCTGGGAGCGACGCGCGGCAGCGGCAAGGCCGGCGACGACATCACTGAAAATCTCAAGACGGTTGGCGGCGTCCCGCTGCGTCTGCGAACCGACAAACCGCCGACCCACTTCGAGGCGCGCGGCGAAGTGTACATGTCCAAGGCGGACTTCGCCCGTCTCAACGAGGAAGTCGCCGCGCGCGGCGAGGACCGTTACGCCAATCCGCGCAACCTCACATCGGGTTCGCTCAAACAACTCGATTCGCGTCTCGTCGCCAAGCGCAAACTGCGGCTCTTCACCTACTCGGTCGGCTCCGTCGAGGGTGTCACCATCAAATCGCATCTGGACGCGCTCGATTTGCTGCGCCGGTACGGTTTTCCGGTGAATCCCGAAATCAAGGCGTTCGACACGATGGAGGAGGTCATCGCCTATTGCGAGAGTTGGTCGGAGAAGCGCTTCGACCTGCCGTATGAGACGGACGGCATGGTCATCAAGGTGAACGACTTCGACCAGCAGCGCCGCCTCGGCACGACCAACAAGGAGCCGCGCTGGGCGGTGGCGTACAAGTTCGAGACGGAACAAGCGATTACGAAGATTCGCGAAATCCAAATTGAAGTCGGCAAGTATGGCGAGTTAACGCCGGTGGCCGTCTTCGATCCTCCGGTGCAGCTGTGCGGCACGACCGTCTCGCGAGCCTCGCTGCACAACGCCGTGCAGGTCGAACAAAAAGACATCCGCATCGGCGACAGCGTTGTGGTGGTCAAGCGCGGCGAGATCATTCCCTACGTCGAGCAATCTCTGCACGATGCTCGCAAGGGCGGCGAGAAGGTTTTCAAGTTCCCGACGAAATGCCCGGCTTGCGGATCGCCGGCCGTGCATGAGAAGGACACGCCGACGCCGCGCTGCACCGCCACGGCGACCTGTCCGGCGCAACTACAGGGCCGCATCGAATCGTTCGCCAAGCGCGAGCGTATGGACATTGAGGGCGTCGGCGAGAAACTCGCCGAGCAACTGGTGAGCAGCGGCCTGGTGAAGAACGTGGGGGATCTCTATCGACTCAAAAAAGAGCAACTCATTGGGCTGGATCGCATGGGCGATCTCTCCGCTCAGAATCTGCTCGACGCCATCGAGAAGAGCAAGGGTCGCGGCCTCGCTCGTCTTCTGGCCGGCCTGAGCATTTACGGTGTCGGCGAGGCGATGGGCCCGTTGCTCGTCCAGGAGTTTCCGAGCATCGACGGCTTGCTGGCCGCCTCCAAGGAGCAGCTCGCCTCCGTCAAGGGCTTCGGACCGAAGCGCGCCGAGAGCGTTTACAACTTTTTCCACAGTCCCGCCGGCGAAAAGCTGGTCAAGGATTTCCGCGATGCCGGCGTGAAACTGACGGAGGACGTGAAACCGAAGGTCAAGGGGGGCGCGCTCGACGGCAAAACCGTGGTCGTCACCGGCACGTTGCAAAACTACGGTCGTAAGGACATCGAGGACACGATCCGGCTGCACGGCGGCAAGGCGACGAGCAGCGTGTCGAAGAAGACGGATTACGTCGTCGTCGGCGACGAGGCCGGCAGCAAGCTCGACAAGGCGCGCCAACTCGGCGTCCCGGTCCTGACGGAAGAAGAGTTCGAGAAACTAATCGGTGTAAAATGAAAAGAGAGGAACCACGAAACACACGAAAAACACGAAAAAAAGACAAAAGACAGTATCGTTCGCGATGCACGGGCTATTCTCGAATGCTGATATCTTTTCCCTCTTTTTTTCGTGTGTTTCGTGTGTTTCGTGGTTCCTCTATTCATTAATCTGCGAACTGGGCGCCGCGGTCAGTCAAGCCGGCGCTGGCGGTGCTGACCTGGCGGATGCGGCGCTCCTTCACCTCCTCCGTGAGTCTTTTAATCAACTCGGGGAGGGCCATCGCGCCGAGGTCGCCGTCCACGCGATCGCGGACCGCAACGGTGCCGGCGGTCTGCTCCTTCTCGCCGACGACCAGCATGTACGGGATCTTCTCCAGCTGCGCCTCGCGGATCTTGTAGCCGATCTTCTCCGGCCGGTAATCGCCGCTGACGCGGAAGCCGTGCGAACGCAATTCGTTTTCGACGCGCTGGCCGTACTCGGCAAAGCGCTCGCTGACCGGCATGATCCGCGCCTGCTCGGGCGCGAGCCACAACGGGAATGCGCCGGCGAAATGCTCGATAAGGATGCCCATGAAACGCTCCATCGAGCCGAACGGGGCGCGATGGATCATCACCGGCCGATGCGCGTGGTTGTCCTTGCCGATGTATTCGAGTCCGAAACGCTCCGGCAAATTGTAATCGAGCTGAACGGTACCGAGCTGGAATTCGCGGCCAATACAGTCGCGGACCACGAAGTCGATCTTGGGACCGTAGAACGCCGCCTCCCCCTCCTCGGCGCTGTAATTCATGCCGCGCGAGCGGACGAGTTCGAGAAGAGTTTTTTCCGCCTTCTCCCAGTTGTCGGCGCTGCCGACGTACTTGTCGCTTTTCGGATCGCGCAGGCCGACGCGGACACGATAATCGTTCAGTCCGAGGCTCGACAGCACGAACAGAACGAGATCAATGTTGGCCCCGACCTCCGCCTCGATCTGTTCGGGGGTGATGAACAAGTGGGCGTCGTCCTGGGTGAAGCCGCGCACGCGGGTCATGCCGGACAACTCGCCGGTCTGCTCGAAGCGGTAGACAGTGCCGAACTCGGCGAGGCGAACCGGCAGGTCGCGGTAGCTTCGCGGCTCGGCCTTGTAGATCTGGATGTGGTGGGGGCAGTTCATCGGTTTGAGTAAGTAGCCCTCCTGCTCACGAAGCCAGTCTTGCAGCACCTTCACTTTTGCTTGAGTATCTGTGGCCTCCGTATACCGGCTTAGGATAAGCCGAATCTGCTGATCGTATTCCGCAACGTGATCTATTCCGAGGACTTGCCTCTCTCGCCGCACCCATGCGCTATTCCTAAACTCCGGATCCTGCGCGAAGTAAAGTTCACGGAGTGTCTCCAGGAAGGCGCGCTCTCGCTCCGGCGAGAGCTTATTGCTTTCAAGTAGCTGCAACCAGGCATCCAAGACCTTGCCCTGCGGCTGCTCAAACATAGCGGGATACTGGGCGTCGCGGTAGTAGGGGAAGTGGCCACTGGTCCAGTACATCTCCAACCGGCCGATGTGAGGGGTATAAACGGGCTGGTAGCCGCGCTTCAGCAGTTCGTCTTTGATGAAACCTTCCAGAATGCCTCGGACGGTAGCACCCTTCGGCATCCACAGGATAAGACCACTGCCGGCCATCTGGCTGATGGTGAACAGCTTCAATTGCTTGCCTAGCACGCGGTGGTCGCGCTTCTTGGCCTCCTCGATTTGATGCAGATAGGCGTCGAGGTCTTTCGGGTTGAAAAAGGCGGTGCCGTAGAGACGCTGGAGTTGCTTGCGATTGGAATCGTTCTTCCAGTAGGCGCCGGCAATACTCAGGAGCTTGAACGCGCCGACCTTGCCGGCGTTGGGAATGTGCGGGCCGCGGCACAGGTCGATGAACTCGCCCTGGCGATAGAAGCTCAGGGTCGGATATTGCTTCAAATCGTCGTCGATGTGTTCGACCTTGTATCCCTGGCCGAGATCGCGCACCAGTTCGCGGGCCTCGCTGGTGGCGCGCTCGAAGCGCTCGAACGGCTCGGCGTCGGCGACGATCTTGCGCATCTCCTCCTCGATGCGCGGAAAGTCCTCCTCGCGGATCGGAGTCGGCGAGTCGATGTCGTAATAGAACCCGTTTTCCAGCGCCGGACCGAAGGCGAGTTGAGCGCCAGGGAACAGGCGCAACACGGCACGAGCCATGATGTGGGCGCAGCTGTGCCGCAGAACGGCGAGCGCTTCCTTGTCGCGGTCGGTTAGCACCTGGAACGACAGTTCGCCGTTGCCGCCGCGCAATTCGCTGTCGAGATCGACGACCGCGTCGTTGACCTTGGCGGCGACGGCAGCTTGCGCCAGACGCTTGCCGATGGACGCGGCCACGTCGCGCGGCCGGGTGCCTTCGGGCACCTGGCGAACCGAGCCGTCGGGAAGTTTCAGAGTCAGCATGGCATCCCTCCATAAGTCCGGTCGATCGGCACGCCCCTACAACGGGCCTACCCTCGATCGGACACCTGTTCGAGCAGCGGGGTTCGATCGCCCCGTGTGTCGCTATCCTACGTTGTAACCATTCCTGCGGTGGAGGTGAATGTCTCCGCCGCTCTATTCCGGCACGCAAGGACGCCCGCAAGCGTTCGTATCCGCCCACGGTGTTTAGGTTGTTAGCAATGATTAGAATGCGAATACCTTAAAGCAAAATAACGATTTTGTAATAAAACAGTTGACAGGGGTACGCGGGCTCAACAGAATAAAGACCATTCGTGTCTGACCACGCTGTTGCTGAGGATGGTTTCGCCGGACCAAAACTTGGCTTAAAGCACTCCCTCATCACCCCAGGCGATTTGTTCGCCGCTGCTGTCCCCCGAAGTTCCGAAGAGTTGACCTAATTGAGCGAAACGAGGTGTCGCGTTGTTGCCTCCGGGCAGTTTCTGCCTGGTGGCAACACATGTAGTTGTGTTCACTTTCTCACCCAAGGTGCAGGATGATGCGAACGAGGATGTCCGCGCAGCGAAGGAAGAGGATGCGAATCGGCTTCACGCTGATCGAGTTGTTGGTGGTGATCGCCATCATCGCCATCCTAATTGGCCTGCTCTTGCCGGCCGTACAGAAAGTGCGCGAGGCCGCCGCACGCACCCAATGCAGCAACAACTTCAAGCAGCTGGGTCTGGCCGTGCATAACAGCAACGACACGTACGGGAAACTGCCTCCGTTGGTGGGTCAGTTCCCCCAAAGTACGGGCAACGTCAACACCATCCACTTCTGGTTGTTGTCTTTCCTCGAACAGCAAAACGTGTTCAACTCGGCTTGGAACGGAGCAACCTACTTCCCGGATTCGCTCCCGGCCGGCAATGAGGCAGCTACCCAGCACATCAAGACATACATCTGCCCAGCGGACCCGAGCATCGGACCCAATGGGATCAACGCGGCCAACAATCCGGTTGTCGGCAGCGCCGGCCGAGTCGCAACGGCCACAACCTATGCCGCCAATGGTCTGGTGTTCGGCAACAATTTCAATCCGTTGCCGCAGTCCGGCCAGGGGCAGGCGCGCATCCCCGCCACCTTCCAGGACGGCACCTCCAACACCATCGTGTTCACCGAGAAGTACGGCCAGTGCGGCGCCAGCAACGACGGCAGCATCTGGTATCGCAACAACTACTCCAGCACCTATGGCCCCTACTTCAACGTCCGTCTCGGTGGGCCAACCTATTCCTTCCAGGTCCGGCCCAACCCCTTCAACAACGCCGCGACGTGCGAGTATCGCCTGCCTTCCAGCCCCCATACGGGTGGCATCCAGGTGCTCTTGGGCGACGGCAGTTCGCGTCTGGTGGCCCAGGGCATCAGCACGACAACCTGGTGGTCCGCCTGCACTCCGGCGGGAGGGGAAACGCTGGCTTCGGACTGGTAGACGGATCTGGGGTGTGGTCGCGGGTCGCGAACTCATGACACGGGAGGAACCATGATAACTTGGCAACGAGCAACGGCCGGTCCACGTTCGGCCCTGCCCCTTTTCATCGCGGCCTTGCTGACGAGCGGATGCGGCATGGGCGGCGACAGGCCCGCGACGGTTTCGGGTCGCGTGACCTACAACGGCAAAACGGTCACGTCCGGCACCGTCGTCTTGGTCGGCGCGGACGGCAAGGCCAGCGATCCCGGAGCCGTCCAGCCGGACGGCACCTATTCCATCGCCCGCTCACCGGCTGGGACGGTCAAGGTCGTTTTCGACAACCCCCCGCCTCCGCCGATCGATAAGCGACTGCCGGCGAGCGATCCGGAGTTCAAGGAGGCAACCGACGCGGCCGCTCGCTACGTTCCCACGCCGCCGCAGTACCAGGTTCCGGAAAAATCTGGGTTGACGCTGGAACTCAAAGCAGGAAAGAACGCCAACAGCGACATCAACCTGCACTGACGATTCGCGTGTCTTCCTTGGAGGCGGCTGTCTCGCCCACATCGTGCGGGCGAGACAGCCGCCTCCCAAGCCAATCTCCTCGGGACGGCGCGGTCTGCTTCTCGTTCGAGCGGCGACACTCCGCTTTCTCAACGCGGATTGGGATGAGTAACCCCATTCGCGGTGCGCATTCGCATACCCGCTCCGCGGTAAATCTGCTAAGACAATGGGCGAACACACTCAGCGACCGCGGAGATATTACATAGTATGAATCAGAAGGGTGATTTCACGGCCGAGCTTCGGCTGTTGTGGATTTCGGGCCTCGCCGTCGGCATCGGCGCGCTGTGCGCCCTCCTCGCCTGGGTGTTGCAACGGCTGATCTACTTCTTCACGAACATTTTTTACTATCAGGATTTCTCCTTCGATCCCCACAAGCCCCTGTTTGAGCGTGCCGCGGAGCTGGGACTGCGGGCCATTATCATTCCGGTCGTGGGAGGTCTCATCGTCGGCCTGATAGCGCGTTATGGTTCCGAACGCATTCGCGGGCACGGCATCCCCGAAGCGTTGGAAGCGATCCTGATCGGCCGCAGCCGCATGTCGCCGTTGGTGGCGATCCTCAAACCGCTGTCGTCGGCCATCTCGATCGGCTCCGGCGGACCGTTCGGCGCGGAAGGGCCGATCATCATGACCGGCGGCGCGTGCGGCTCGATCATCGCGCAGTTGTTCCAACTGACGGCCGCCGAGCGGAAGACGCTGCTCGTCGCCGGGGCGGCCGGCGGCATGACCGCAACGTTCGGCACGCCCGTCGCCGCCGTGTTGTTAGCGGTCGAGCTGCTGCTGTTCGAGTGGAAGCCGCGCAGTCTGTTCCCGGTGGCGGTGGCCTGCGGCATGGCGATGGCGGTGCGTCCGGGGCTGGGACTGGAGGCGGCGCCGTTGTTCGGAGGGAACGCGCACAATACGCTGGACATACTCGGCCTCGGCTCGGCAGTCGTCGTCGGCGTGCTGGCCGGCGTCTTCGCCCTACTGCTGACGCTGTCGGTTTACACCTGGGAGGATCTCTTTCACCGCCTGCCCTTTCATTGGATGTGGTGGCCGGCCCTGGGCGGCTTGGCCATCGGCGTCGGCGGCTACTTCCAGCCGCGCGCCCTCGGCGTCGGCTACGACATCATCCGGGATCTGCTGGCGGGCAAGTTCGACATCAACACGCTGATCTTGCTCGTCCTCGTCAAGGGATTCATCTGGTCGTGCTCGCTCGGTTCGGGCACGTCCGGCGGCGTGCTGGCACCGTTGCTCATCATGGGCGGCGCACTCGGCTCGCTGATCGCGCGTATCCTGCCCGGCGACTATGGCTCGTTGTGGGCGCTGGTCGGCATGGCCTCCATCATGGGCGGCTGCATGAGGTCGCCGTTCACCGGCATCGTCTTCGCGCTGGAGCTGACCTGGGACGTCAAGGTTTTGCCGGCCCTGCTGGTCGCCTCGTTCGTATCCTACGGCTTCACGGTATTGTTCATGAAGCGCTCGATCCTGACCGAGAAGGTGGCCCGCCGCGGGTATCACATCAGCCGCGAATACAGCGTCGATCCGCTGGAGCGCGCCGGTATCGGCGAAGTGATGACGCGGAACGTCACCACAATCCCCGCCGCCATGCCGGTGGTGGAGCTGCTGAAGAGCTACTTTCATCCCGGCGGCATCCACAAGCACCAGGCATATCCGGTGGTGGACGAAAAAGGACTCGTCCTCGGCATCCTCACGCGCACCAACATGCTGGAGGACTGGGTCGCGCGCGGCATGAACCCGGAGCTGGCGTCGGACGTGGCGACGATGAACGTCATCATCGCCTACGATCTGATTCAGCGCGCGCCGATCACGGCGTTCGCCTGGGAGTCGTGCCGCACAGCGGCGGAGCGCATGGCGGAGGCGGGTGTGGGCCGGCTGATCGTCGTGGCCGACGACAACCCGCAGAAGATGATCGGTTTGGTGACGCGAAGCGATCTGCTGAAGCCGCGCGCCCGCGAGGTTGAGGAGGAGATCAAGCGCGAGCGCTTTTTCGGCGTGCGCCATCCTGTCGCGGCCGACGATGCGGAGGAATGAACCTTCACGCCGCTTGCGGCTTAGCGCCCGCTAAGCCGCAAGCGGCGTGAAGGTTACTCGCCGACGTAGGGCATCAGCGCCATGAAGCGCGCCCGCTTGACGGCGTCCTTGACGGCGCGCTGGAAGGCGGCGCAGTTGCCGCTGCGTTTCCGGCTGAACAGTTTGCCCTGGCTGGTGCAGAGCTTTTTGAGAGTTTGCACATCCTTGTAGTCCACGAACGCCGGCCGCGGACAACCTTCTTTCGTGCAAAACCGGCAACGATTCTTCCTGCCCCGCCCGAGCTTCTTGCGAACCATGTCTGTTGACGCCCTCTTATCTGAGTGACAATACCTATGCGAACAGCGAAAGAGTTACCATAGCGAGCGGCAATCCGAGTGTCAACGAGGCGAATCGACTGGCCGAGGGCACGGTTAGCGGTCCCACGAGTCTTTTTCCTCCTGCAAGTGCTTTTCGTACTCCTCCCAGGTCGGGAAGGCGCGCGGCCCCGGCGGCAGCGTTTCCAGAAATTCTAACATCGACATGCGACGTGGCTGCGGTTGTTTCGGCAAGACCACGATGACCTCGACCGTGGCGCCTTCGGGAAGTTCGGGGTCGCTGATCTCGAGGCGGTGGCCTGGAAGGACCGTCGTTTCGACGCGAATAGCGTTCATCGCTGTCTCCCTTGCGTTGGGCATCGACATTGTAGCAGACGGAATGGCGGCAACACGAGGCGGCAAAAGGTCGAGAGTGGTTGACGCGGTACGAGAATGCAAGTCTCGCCGCGAATAATCTCCTAGTATAGCCAGAGCCGAGAACGCCGAGTCTCTTCGGATCGTCCCGCATGGCTCCCCTTCTGCTTCTCAACGCCGTCGGTCTGACGCCTCGCCTGCTGCCGTTCGCGCCGCGCCTGCACGCGCTGGCCGAGACGGGCTGGATGCGGCCGCTGCACGAGGTGCTGCCGGCCGTCACCTGCACGGCCCAGGCGACACTGCTGACCGGACAAACGCCGCAGCAGCACGGCATCGTCGCCAACGGTTGGCTGCGGCGCGACAGCGGCGAAGTGCGCTTCTGGCAGCAGTCCAATCGGCTGATCCAGGCGACGCCGCTGTACGTCACGGCCCGGCGGCGCGCGGCCGCGGAGGGGAAATCCTTCCGCTGCGCCAAGCTGTTCTGGTGGTTCAACCAGGGGGCGGCTGTCGAGGTCAGCGTCACGCCGAAGCCGTACTACGGGGCGGATGGAAACAAAGCGTTCGGCATCACCGGCACACCGGCGGGACTGACGGAGCATCTCCAAAAAACGCTCGGTCCCTTTCCGTTTCCGTCATTTTGGGGTCCGATGGCGGGATTGCCCTGCACGCAGTGGATCGCGCGCTGCGCCGCCGAGGTACTGCGGCGCGAAGCGCCGGACCTGACGCTGGTTTACCTGCCGCACCTCGATTACGATCCGCAGCGCTTCGGCCCGCAGGGTTGCGACATGCACCGCCTGACGGGCGAACTCGATTCCGCCTGCGCTCCGCTGCTCGACGCCGCTCACACCGCCGGGGCGCGCGTGTGGGTGGTCAGCGAATACGGTCACGTCCAGGTCAATCGGGCGGTGTTGCCCAATCGCGCGCTCCGCGAGGCGGGATTGCTGGCAGTGCGGCCCGGCCCGTTCGGCGAAAACCTCGATACCTTCACCAGCCGGGCCTTCGCTGTGTGCGAACATCAGCTCGCTCACGTCTATGTCGCCGACGATGGCGATCGGCCGCGCGTGCGCGATTTGCTCGCCGGACTCAAGGGGGTGGCGCGCGTCCTCGACGGCGACGCGCGCGAGGAGATTCATCTGCGGCACGAGCGGGCGGGAGAATTGATCGCCCTGGCGGACGGGGACGCCTGGTTCGCGTATCCGTTCTGGCTCGACGATCGGCAGGCGCCGGACTACGCCCGCACGGTGGACATTCATCGCAAGCCGGGTTTCGATCCATGCGAATTGTTCTTCGATCCGCGGCTGAGATGGCCGAAGGCGCGGGCGATGTGGCGGCTACTGCAAAAGAAGCTCGGCTTCCGCACGCTGTTCGACGTGGTGCCGCTCGACGCGAGTCTGGTGCGCGGCAGCCACGGCTTGCCGGCGGTCGAGAGACAGGACCGTCCCTTGCTAATCGGCGACGGACCAGCGCCCGAAGAGACCGAACTGGCGATGACGGCGGTCCACGACCTCATTCTGCGGAGACTGTCCGAGGAATGATCGGCGATTCACTTCTGCCGGTGCTCGGCGGGGTTGTCGGCTTGTCGGGACAGATTCATCGCCGTGTTGATAAGTCCGACGTGCGTGAACGCCTGGGGGAAGTTGCCGACTAACCGCTGTGCTTTAGGATCGTATTCCTCGGAGATCAGCCCCACGTCGTTGCAGAGGCCGAGCAGGTGCGTGAAGACGTCCTCGGCCTCCTTCTGCCGGCCGAGTAGGACGTAATTGTCCGCCAGCCAGAACGTGCAGGGAAGGAACGCGCCCTCGCCGGGCGGCAAACCATCGACGGATTCGTGCGTCTTGTAGCGCAGGACGAAACCATCGCGCAGCAGTTCGCGCTCGATGCAGGCGACGGTGCCGGCCACGCGCGGATCCTCGGCCGGAAGGAAACCCACCAGCGGAACCATCAGCAGGCTGGCATCCGGCTGGTTGGAGCCGAAATACTGCACGAACGAATTCTTCTCCGTATCGAAACCTTTTGTGCAGACCTCGCGGTGGATGGTGTCGCGCAGAACGCGCCAGCGATCGGTGGGGCCTTCGAGGCCGAACTTTTCCACCGATTTGACTGCGCGGTCGATGGCGACCCAGGCCATCACCTTGGAATGCGTGAAATGGCGGCGCGGCCCGCGCACTTCCCAGATGCCCTCATCGGGTTGCTGCCAGGCGGTTTCGAGAAAGCCGACCACCGCCTTTTCCAGGTTCCAGGCGGCCTGCTCCGACTCCAGGCCGATACGCCGCGATTGATACATGGCATCGAGCAATTCGCCGTACACATCGAGTTGGAATTGCTGTGAGGCCGAGTTGCCGATGCGCACCGGCCGCGCGCCTTCGTAGCCGGGCAGCCAGTCCACTTCCCACTCGGTGAGGCGGCGCTCGCCGGCCAAGCCGTACATGATCTGAAGTTTGTCGGGCATGCCGGCCGCCGCGCGCAGCACCCACTGCCGCCAGGCGCGCGCCTCGTCCTTGTAGCCGGCCGCCATCAGGGCGTAGAGGGTGAAGGTGGCGTCGCGCAGCCAGCAAAAGCGGTAATCCCAGTTGCGGACGCCGCCCAACTCCTCCGGCAGCGACGTGGTCGGCGCTGCCACCACGCCGCCGGTCGGCGCGTACGTCAACGCCTTGAGCGTCAGCAGAGAGCGCAGCATCGGTTCGCCCCACGGCCCCGCGCACTTGCAGCCCTTCGACCATTTGCGCCAGGAGCGCTCGGTCTTGCGAAGAACCTTTCCAGCGTCGCCGGGTGGAGGACCTTGTTCGTGCGAGGGATGCCAGGAGAGCATGAACGGCACCTCCTCGCCCTTCGATACCGTGAACTCGGCCTCGGTCGAATGGTCCGCTCCCTCCAAGGGAACCGGGGTACGCAGCAGAAGAGTGTTGGGACCGGCGATGGCCCGGATGCCGCCCTCCGGTAGGCTCGTCACCCAGGGAACGATGGAGCCATAATCGAAGCGAATGACGAGGTGCAGTCGCATGTGTACCTGTCCGCGCAGGCCGCGCACGATACGGATCAGCACCGGATTTTCGGCGCGGATGGCCATGCCGTCGATGAGCGTGACGGAGCCTTCCTCCGTCTCGAAGGTGGTTTCAAGGATGAGCGTGTCGCCGCGGTAGCGCCGCTTGACTTTCTTGACTTCGGCGGCGGGAGCGATCTGCCAGCGGCCTTGCTCCGGCGTACCGAGCAGGGCCGCGAAACAAGCTCCGGAATCGAATCGCGGCAGACACAGCCAATCCAGCGAACCGTCTTTTCCGACCAGCGCCGCCGTCTCACAATCGCCAATCAGGGCGTAATCTTCGATCCGCGACGGCATTGTCTCCTCCCACAAAAACGGTCCAGGTGAACCCAAGCTCATGAGAAACCGATGCAATTCCGATGCCGGCGTCTTGGTCCGCTCACCGTAGCAGGGTGGGCAGCGCGTTCGCCAGGCAATCGATCTCCGCCTCGGTGTTATAGAAATGCGTCGAAGTGCGAAGGAGTAGCCGGTCCGGGCGCTCGACGATGGGCGCCTCGATGCGAAACTCCTCCCACAATCGGCGACGCAGCGCGGGCGCCTCGACGCCGGGCGGCAGCCGAAAGGCGAGCATCGCTCCGTGCATCTGCGGCGCGTCCGGCGTACTCGGGCACAGTCCCGCCACGCACACGAATCGGCGGCGGACGTGATCCGTCAACTCGGCGATGCGCGCGCGGATACGGTGCCAGCCAAGCTCCACCTGGAAAGCGAGAGCCCTCGGAATCGCCAACCACGGACAGGGATCGCGCGTGCCCTCGAACTCGAAGCGCCGCAAGCGCGGCGTCGAGCCGAACTCGTCGCGCTCGTCGAAGTGTGCGCGATCGGCGCGCCAGCCCCAACTGACTTGCAACGGCGACAGCCGTTCCAACGCGTCGCCGGCCGCGTACAGAAAGCCCGATCCCGTCGGCGCCAGCAACCATTTGTGGCAGTTCGCTCCGTAATAATCGGCGTTAATGGAGTCGAGGTCCAGCGGGATGAACGCGGGGGCGTGGGCGCCGTCCACCATCGTGAGGATGCCGCGCCGCCTCGCCTCGGCGCATAGTTCCCGCGCGGGAAGAATCATGCCGGTCGGCGAGAGGACGTGGCTGAAGAACAGCAACCGGGTGCGCGCATTCATGGCGGCGCAGGCGGACTCGACGATTTCGCTCGGCGAGGAGGGCAAGATCGGCAGCGGAAAAGTGCGCAGGGTCAATCCCTGACGCTGCGCGGCGCGTTCCCAGCACCAGTGCATGGCCGCGTATTCGTGATCGCTGAGCAGGATTTCGCCGGGTGTCGCCAGCGGCAGTGAGGACGCGACGAGGTTGACGGCGGCGGTGACGTTGGCGGTGAAGACGAGACGGCGCGGATCGCCGCCCACGAAGCGCGCCAGTCGTTCGCGCGCCTCCCACAACAGCGGCGGAGCGACGCGCAGCAGGAAGTCCATCGGCTCCGCCGCCAGACGCTGCCGCAGCGCGGTGACGCGCTCGAAGACGACGCGCGGCAGCGGGCCGAACGATCCGGTGTTGAGATTGATGACCGACGGATCGAGCAGCATGTGGGCGCGGGCGTCGGACCAGAACGCGGAGGACATGGAAGATCCGGGATTGAATGATTGAGTTCCAGGCCCGCTCACAAGATCCGATATTCCGCGAACACCTCGCGGATGCTGCGACCGCGAGCGAGTTCCTCGCGCACGCGGTTCTCGCCCGTCACTTTCTCCAAGCCGCGCACGAACGCCGCCTCCGCCGCCTCGGCCGGCACCACCACGACGCCGTCGATGTCGCCGAGCACCCAATCGCCGGGCCGCACCACGCAATCGCCGATGCGGATCGGCTGTCCGTGGCTGACGCCGTCGAGCCGGCCCTTCGAGTCGAGGGGGCTGAATCCACTGGCGAAGACGGGAAAATCCATCGCCAGGATGCGGGCGGCGTCGCGCGTCAGACCGTCGAGGATGACGCCGACCGCTCCGTGCGCTCGCGCCGCCGTCGAAAGCAGTTCGCCCCACAGGGCGCTGCTGCGATCGCCGTTGGTCGTCGCCACCAGCACCTCACCCGGTCGCAGTGCGTCGATGCACTCCATCTCGACGGCATAGGGGCGCGACGGCTCGGCGGCCACGGGCATGGTGCTGAGCGTGGCGGCGCGGCCAAACACCCTCCACGTCGGACGCAGCGGCCGCACCTCCGGCGGCAGAGCGCAGCGACGGTGGCCGAGTCCGTCCAGAACGTCCGCGAGAACGGCGCTGGTGAGCAGATCGCGAACCTCATCCGGCGGCGGCGGCATGGGATGCTCCGCGGGGGGAGGAAACGAAACGGGAGCGAGCGGCGGAAACGATCCGCCACCCGCTCCAGCGTTGGCGAGGTGCCGGGCCGAGGCCCAGCCACTCACGAAAGGAGTACGGTTCGGCCACGCTTGCCGTCGATCATTCGCGGAAGTCGCTGTGGCAGTTGGTGCAGCTGGCGCTGAGGTTATTGGCAGCCTTCTTGATCTGATCGACGTTCCCGCCGTTGGCGGCCTCGATCAGATCGTCGGCGCCCTTGCGCATCTCCTTGGTGTAGCCCTTCCACTTGGCGGCGTCCTTCTTGGCATACTGACCGGCGTACAGGTCCGTGACTTCGGAGATGGCCTTGGTGATCTCAGCCGACTTGATGAGGTCGTCCTTCATCGCCTTGATCTTGGCCGGCGTCATGCCCTTGGCGGTTCGGCTGCCGACCTTGCCGATGGTCTGCTCGATATCGTCGCCGTCCTTGCCGAAACCGATGCCGCCCTTCTTGCGCGGCTTGTACACCCACATGATGGGCTTCAGTTCCTCGAACTTCTTCTTCATCGCCTCGGCCTGGGCTTTGACGTCGCCCTTCTTGCCCTTCACCGACTCCATCAATTTGATGACGGCTTCCTGGGCTTCCTTATTGAGTTTCTTGTCGTCGTCGTCATCCGCGCTGTAGGCGGTCAGCGACCAGAGTCCAAGGGCCAGCAACGATCCCGCCAACATGATACCTGCGCGCCGTTTCATGGGGTCACTCCACTAGGTCAGGGGTCCGCAGAGAAGGTTATTCCTCGCGCGGGCGGTTGACAAGTCCGTCACGGCGTCTTGCCCGCCTCGGTTTTCCCTCTTCGGGGCGAGAATTGCATCATAAGCTCCGAGCGCGCGGCATTGCAAGAAGCCGTCCAAGAATCTCTCTTCGGTTAGCCGCGACGCGCAACGGAGCGCGGCGCGGCGAATCGAGAGGGATTGGGAATCACCCCGGCAGTTCGACCGAGAAATCGGTGCGATTATCTGGGCGCAACAGGGGGCGTCATAATATGACTCGACGGCATTGCGTAGGGATTGGAAGTTGGAGACGGCGCGGGTAGCACCGGTTCGATCGCCTGAGAGCTCAGGCCGCGCGCGTCGGAGAGCTTCACCTGCAGCGGACCGAACTGCGAAGTATGCGCCTTCAGCACCGCGCCCTCGATCCGGCCGGCGATCATCGAGTCGGCGGTCCACACCACATCGTCCTTGCGGACCACCAGTTGATCCGGCGGGACGCTCGCGGTGATCTGCCGAATCAGTTCCTTGGCCCGGCGCACCACTTCCGGGTCTTTCTGCTCGGCCGCGCGGAGCAGCGCCGGATGCGCCTTCGCACGCAGCTTCAGCAATTCGATGCCGGCCGCCTCGCGTTTGCGGAACTCGTTGGAAGCGAGATCGGCGATGGCGGAGGCGATGCGGCGGGCATCCTCCTCGGAGAGGCGCGTCGCGAACTGGATGCGTTGAATGTCGGCGGCTGCGATGAGGAGCTTGCCGTGCGGAGTCACGAGCGTGATTTTTTCATCGCGCAGCACCATTTTCAGATTGCTGCCGTCGGTGAAGGCGACTTCCACCGCGCCCGGCTCGACGGGCAGTTTGATTTTTGGAACGGGAGGCGGCGGAGGTGGTTGGATCACCTGCGGCGGCTGGATCGCCGGCTGCGGTGGCAACTGCGAATGCGCCAGGGACAGCGTTACGACGAGCATTAGACAACAACCCAGGCTCGTGCGAAACCACCGGCCAGCGCATGCGGTGCGGATCGTGGGCTTCATGGCTCCTCCGTGTCTGTAGGAGATGGTCTGGGACCGAATTGTCCCATCATACACGGAGATGGTAAGCGTTGTCGATTCCCTGTCAGTTCCCCGATGCGTTGGCAGGAATGAAAGTCTCTTCGTCGGTCGAGGGTTGGAAAGGACTCGTCGAGGCCAGAAATTCGCTTTCCCAGCGTGGCCGCAAGCGCCACAGGACGATAGCGCACAGGCAGGCCATCAGGGCGAACACGACGAATCCGGGGGCGAAGCTGGCGGTCTCCTGCTTCAGTTTGCCCAGCACGTTGGGCAGCAGGAAGCCGCCGATGCCGCCGGCGGCGCCCACGAGGCCGGTGACGACGCCGATTTCGCGCGGAAAACGCTGCGGCACGAGTTGAAACACCGAGCCGTTGCCCATGCCGAGCATTCCCATGACGCCGAAGAGAAGCACGATGGCGACGGGCAGAGATGGTAAGGTCGTCAGCGCCAGCAAGGCGATCCCCGCACCGACGTAGAGCAGCATCAACATGCGGATGCCGCCGAAGCGGTCCGCGAGATGGCCCCCGACCGGCCGCAGAAACGAACCGGAGACGACGCACAGCGTCGTGATGTAGCCGGCGTAGATTTCGCCGGTCGCGGCGTCGAGCGGGAAATACTGGTCCTTGAAGAAGATCGTCAGGAAGCTCGCCAGGCCGACGAAGCCGCCGAAGGTGACGGCGTAGAGTAGGCAGAACCACCAAGTATCGGCGTAACCCAGAACGGAGCCGTAATCGCGCAGCGCACGGGCCGGGGGTTGCGTCGGGCTGTCCTTCGCCAGCAGGACGAAAACGAACAGGGTCAGCGACAGCGGGACCAGAGCGAGTCCGAAGACAGCGTGCCAGCCGAGCGAACGCGCGAGGAGCGGGCCGAAGAAGGTGGCCAGGGCGGTGCCGCTGTTGCCGGCGCCGGCAATGCCCATCGCCAAACCCTGATACCGCGGCGGATACCAGCGACTGGCGAGCGGCAGCGCCGCCGCGAAGCTCGCCCCCGCCACGCCCAGCAACAGACCGACCAGCAGTACCTCCGAATAGCTGTCCGCCCACAGCCAGCCCAACAAGAGTGGTATCGACGTCAGCACCATGCCGAGAATCGCCGTCCGCCGGGCGCCGATGTGGTCGGTGAGCAGTCCGAGGACGAGGCGCAGGAGCGAGCCGCCCAGCAGCGGCAGCGCGACCATGAAGCCTTTCTTGGCCGCATCCGTCACCGGGTCGAATTGGAGCTGCGCCGAGATGCTCACGCCGAGGGAGCCAATCAGCACCCAGACCATGAAGCTGACGTCGAAGTAGAGGAAGGCGCAGACGAGCGTTGGAAAATGGCCAGCGCGGCGAAAATCACGCAGATTCATCGAGAAGCTCCGCGAAGGCGGGAGGGGCGTTCGAGCCGATTGAGGTAGCGCAGCAATCCGTAATTGGCCAGGGCGCAGACGGCGCTGGCCGCCGCCGCCGGCCAGAGGACGGCGTCGTCGTTGCTCATCCAGGCGTTGACCGTCGCCGTCAACAGCCATAGTTGTAGCAGCACGACGAAGAGGACCAGACAGAGGATGCCTTGCAGGATGGTCGCCAGTTGTTCGCGCGTCAACGGTCGGTTCATGACGGATTCACCTCCACGCCGGTGGCGTACACGACGCCGTCCCGGTTCTCCAGGGTGATGCGCGGCAGCGGACGCCGCGGCGGTCCGGCCAACGGCCGTCCACTCTCCAGGGCGAAGTAACCGAGATGACACGGGCAGAGAAAACGCTGCTTCTCCGGCTCCGGCGTCACGGCGCAGCCCAGGTGCGTACACTTCTGACTGAACGCCAACAGCGTGTCCTCATCGGGACGCAGCAGCAAGCAAGCATCGTGCGCTTCGGGATAGGCGAAGGCGAGGACGCCGCCGACCGGAACGTCCGCCAGCGCCGCGATCGCCTTGACGGCCGGCCGATCGTGACGGCGGCACAGCCAGTTCAAAACGCCGATGCCGAACTGCACGAGGGCGAACGGCAGACTGGTCAGCACGAGAAAACGGGTGAAATCGCGGCGAGCGACAAAGTGGTCCTGCGGCCAGTCGATGGGGAAGTCCTGACGCCAGGCCGGCTGGTCGATCGTCGGCAGACCATTGGGGGGGACCGTGCTTTTCTTCGCCGTCTCGTCCATTCACACCACCTCGTCCGGCTCGAACAGGCCCAGCTCCATCAGATCCAGAGAGAAAAGCTTTTCCTCGGTCGGCTCGTTCATGCAGGCCGTCACGTCCATCCGTGGAGCGCGGCCGGTGCGCGGGGCCATCAGGCGGACCTTCGTGTTTATCGTCTGTTCGCCGAACTGCCATTGATTGATCGGCGTCGAGCGCGGCCGCAAGCGCTCGACTTCCTCGCGCGTGCCGAAGAACAGCGCCTGACTGGGACAGACGGAGGCGCACATCGGTTTCTTGCCGACGGAGGTGCGGTCGTAGCAGAGATCGCACTTCATCATCAGATCGAAATCGCTGTTCATCTTCGGCACCCCGAAGGGGCAAGCGAGCACGCAATTGTTGCAGCCCAGACAGCGCGCCTTCAAGGCGCTGCGAACCACGCCGTCCTCGCCTTTCTTGATGGCGTCGGCGGGGCAGACCTCGGCGCAGGTCGGCGAATCGCAGTGCATACACACCGTCGGCAGCGTCTGCGTCGAATAGGCGCGGTCGAGGTAATCCAGATGGATCATCGGCAGTCCCTTGTGCGTATCGCACTCGCTGCACGCCTGCACGCAGGCCCGGCAGCCAATGCAGCGCGAGGGGTCGATGTAAAATCCAAACTGGTCGGGAACCGGCATTCTTTTCCTTTCTCTTTCTCGCCAGCCCGCCGCGCCAGCAAGGGAACAAATAACCCTTGCTGGCGCGGCGGGCTGGCGAGGAATCTGTCACTGCTGCGGTTCGTACTCCTCGACATACCTCGGCGGCGCATCCGCCTTGCGGACGCGCACGGCGCAAACCTTGAACTCCGGGATCTTCGAGATCGGATCCTGGGCGGCGATCGTCACCTGATTGATGCTCCGCGCGCCGCCCCAGTGATACGGCGCGAACACGGTATCGGGCCGGATCGTCGTCACCACCTGCGCCCGCAGCGTGCAGCAGCCGCGGCGCGATTCAATCGCCGTCCAGTCGCCGTCGCTGATGCCAAGCCGATTCGCCAGGCGTGGATGAATCTCCAAACGCGGCTCCGGATACTGATCCACCAACGGTCCGATGCGGCGCGTCTGCGTGCCGGACAGGAACTGGCTGACCACGCGGCCGGTCGTCAGGATGATCGGGTACTCTTCGTCGATGTCCTCGACCGGCGGCGTGTAGGCGGCGACCTGGAAGCGCGCCTTGCCGTCGGGGAAATAAAAACGTCCCCGGCCGCGAGCAATCGGGTTCCACGAATCCGCCTCGAACAAGCGGGGCGTGCCCGGATGGTTCTCCGCAGGGCAGGGCCAGAAGACGCCGAACTCCTTCTCGATGCGTTCGTAGGTGATGCCCGCGTAATCGGCGACGCCGCCCGCCGAGGCGCGGCGCAGCTCGTCGAAGATTTCGCGTGGACTTGCAAACATGAAGCCCCGCGAACGGCCCAGCGCCCCAGCGATGTCCTGCACGATGCGCCAGTCCTGCCGGGCGTCGCCGGGCGGATCGACGCATTGATTGATCTTGATGACGCGCCCTTCAATCTGCGTGACGGTGCCCTCGTCCTCCTCTTGCAGCGATCCCGGCAACACGATCTCGGCGTGACGGGCTGTCTCGCTGAGGAAGAAGTCGATGGCGACGTAGAAATCCAGCTTGTCGAGCATTCGGCCGACGAACTGATTGTCCGGCAGCGAGACTTTCGGGTTGAAGCAGATGCTGAGCAGGCCGCGCACTTCGCCGCGCTCGATCTTGCGAAAAATCTCATAGGCATCGACGCCGGTTCCGGGCAGCTCGTTCGGTTCGATGCCCCAAACCTGGGCAACATGAGCGCGATGTTCGGGCTTGGCAATGTCGCGGCCGCCGGGGAGCTGATCGCACTTCTGACCGTGCTCGCGTCCGCCCTGGCCGTTGCCCTGCCCGGTGATGGTCGCGTACCCACAGCCTTCTCGACCGATGCGACCGGAGGCGAGGACCATGTTGATGGCGCCAAGCACGTTTTGCACGCCGTGACTGTGGTGCTCGATGCCGCGGGCGTGCAACAGGAAACTCGTCCGCGCCGTGCCCCACCACTCCGCCGCCTGCCGTATCAGCCGTTCGGCGATGCCTGTCACCTCGGCCGTGCGTCGCGGCGTCCAGGCGTGGACATGCTCCGCCACGTTCTCGAAACCGGCGGTGTGTTCCTCGATGAAATCCCGATCGAGCCAATCGTTCTGGATCATCAGGTGGAGGATGCCGTTGAACAGGGCGATGTCGCGGCCGGGCTTGACGGGCAGGAACAGATCGCAGGTGCGGGCGATGGGCGTGATGCGCGGATCGACGACGATGATGCGCGCCCCGTTCTCGCGGGCCTGCCAGACGTAATTGGTGGTGATCGGGGCGCACTCGGCGATGTTGGCGCCGCTGATCCACACGATCTCGGCGTCCAGGATGTCCGACCACGGGTTGGCGGCGCGGTCGATGCCGAAGGCGAGCTTGTTGGCGGCGGCGGCGCTGACCATGCACAGCCGGCCGTTATAGTCGATGTTCGCTGTCTTCAGGCACATACGGGCGAACTTACCCATCAAGTACGCTTTCTCGTTGGTCAGGCTGGCGCCGGTGAGGACCGCGAAGGCGTCGCGTCCATGCGTCGTCTGGATGTGCCCGATAGCGTCGGCGACGCGCTGGATGGCCGCATCGTAAGCGATGGGGCGAAATCCCCCTGGCGCAGCGGGGTCGCGCTGGTGAGCGTGCAGCAGACGGTCGGGGTGCGAGCCTTGCAGGTAGCGCTTGACGCCCTTGGGACAGAGCATGCCGCGGTTGAACGGAAAGTCCTCCCACGGCTCGAAGCCGACCACCTGATTGTCCTTAACCTTCAGCTGAATGCCGCACTGCTGGCCGCAGAAACAGCAGTGCGTTTTGACGAGACGTTCCACCTCCGCGCCGCCATTAGTGGGCAGTGCATAAGCGCGGTGGGGACCGAAGCGCTCAATGATGTCCAGGGTTGCGGCGGGTTGGGTGGCCATCTCGTCCGTTCGTACCAGGTCACGACATTCCGTAAACTTTTTGGCGAGCGGGGGGCGTCAGCCCCCTGTTCGGTTTGAAACAGAAGGCGGACGCTCCCCGCTCCCCTTGGGCGCACAAAGCGGTGTGCGCCAGGCAAACCAGCGCGCGACGACAGGCGGGACAGATCCACTGGTAATGCCGTGCCCTTGCGCCGTCGATCTCGTAGCGATAGCCGAGTTGCCGCTCGACCGCGATAAGATCCTCGACCTGCATCCGCGCGGCGAAGGCGGCGTTACAACGGCGGCAATGCGCCTGCTCGCCGGCGCGGCCGGCGTCCTTATAGGCGCCGACGGCCAGGTGAAGGGGACGCATGAAAATGTGAAACAGTTTGCCGAACGGCAGCCACAGCAGCGTGAAGATCACCGTGACGGCGTGCAGCAAGGCCAAAAACTCATAGCGCGCGCCGCGCAGCCAGGTGTAACTGACCGTCAGCAGCAGGCCGGTGACGCTGATGGCGAACAGCAGCAAGAGCGGCAAAAAGTCCTCGCCGAACTGCTGTAGCGCCGCCGCCCCCTGATCGCGCAAACGGCGGCGGATGGCCAGCACGACGCCGGCGATCACCAGCAGCGACGACCAGACAAGGCCGTGGAAAACGAAAAAGCCAAACAAGGAGGCGATCGGGAATTCGCCGGCGACGAACCCGAACACCTGGACGCGATACCGTGACAGATCGCTCGGCGCCGTCTCGAAGTGGACCCAGCCGAAGACGAGGGGGAAGGTGATGGCGAAGGCGGTGAGGCAACCCCACATGATGCACCAGTGGGCGGCCCCGCGCAGCAGGCCGCGCCGCCAGATGAAGCGATTGGCGGCGAAGTCGGCGAGCAGTCGTTGGATCAATCGAAGTCCGTGACGGCCGAAGCCACCGTGACGGAGCAGCAGCCGTCCGCCGCGCCGCCAATACATCGCCGTCGGCGGTCGCTGCGACCACATCACGGCTCGATACGTGATCGCGAAGACGGCGAACAGGGTGGCGAAGGTATAGCCGAGCAAGGCGACGTCGAAGCGCGCCAGGTTGTGCGATCCCAGGACGATGAGACCGGCCAGCAAGAGCGTGGCGGCAAGTCCCCAGCCGGTCGCTCTTCGTCGCTCGGGACTCATTCGGCGACCTCCCGGCGCCTGACCGCAGGCGCAACGCGAACCTCTTCCGAGTTCCTGGAGGAACCCGGCAGCCGAACGCATTCATGCGTGGCAAGGAAACAGGTCCGTGGATGTCAGGCCCGCAAACGAGTTCCGGTCGGCGGGCCCGTCCTCGGGGGCAGGGAGGACAACGGCGGATAAGCACGTTGGATGCCATTCCCCAATCCAGGAGGGGATTGTTTCACAACATGAGATAGGAAAAGAAGATCGGCGAAAACAATTCGAATACAGCCGAAGGTGGAACCTATCTCACCGCTGCCCGCTTGCTATGCACGCTCTGTAAGCAAGCTGGGCAGAGAGGCGGCGCATCGTCTGCTCTTGACGGGGTTCCGGCAACCCCCTATCTTTCATCCTGCCGGGCGCTTAGCTCAGTTGGCTAGAGCACCAGCTCGACAAGCTGGGGGTCACTGGTTCAAGTCCAGTAGCGCCCACTGACGTAATTGTTGAAGGGAAAAGGGGTTGCGGTTATCAGCCGCGACCCTTTTCTTGTTCGCTTTGGCGGTTTGGTCACTTTCTGGTCACTATCCGGGAAGTTCGCGTCAACGACCCTTTGCTTCATTTCCTTCCCCGGTGGACAAACCTCGACCCGAACCAGTTCAAGCGTCCATGTCTCCGTTAATTTAGAGTCATTCGCTCGGCCAGTCGTCGGAGGATGCGCTATGGAACGCAGCAGATACATCAGGACCAGGCGGGCCCAGGCATCGGCTCTCCGGAAGCGCCGTTTGCGTCGCTTCAGTCTGATGCTCGACCAGGAACCGCAGAGCAAGAAAATCAAGCTCGCGGACGCGCTCGCCTTCCGGCGCGCTCTCCTTGATCGGCTACAGGCGGCCGGCCGGATGGCCTTCCGGAGTGATGTAGTTCTGCAACTGGACTTCTTCACCAGCGCGAAGAATCCTCCGGCGATCTACAACCTGCCCAAGAACTACATCGACCTCATGTGGAAACGCGCGAAGGTTCCCGACGACGCCCGCCCGCAGTTGCTTCTCCGTGACGATCGGCAAGTCAAGGCGTTGATCGTCCGTTATCATCTGGGAGGGGCATCGTCATGGCCCGGGGTCTGGGTGCAGGCCGAGCCGTTCCGTGACTTCCTCGCCGATCTTGACCTCACCGAGCGAATCCAGCGAAACGACTTCGAGGACGATCGTGACCAGTGGCGCAGTTCGGGTTCCGACGACCTCAAGCGCGGCCCCTTCCACTGCCAAGAGAGCTGGGACGAACACGGCTTCCGCCAGCTGGCCGAGTTCGAGCGCGACAGGAAGCGAGTGACCGAACAACTGGGCAACGACGCGTACGAGTGCCAGAGGCAAATGATGCGGATGAGTGCCCAGCAGGAGCACCTGCGCGGGACTGACCGACTCATCTGCTTGGGTCTCCTCCACGCCTTTCAGAGCTACGCGAAGCCCGAAGGCGATCCGCACAATGACATCTTGAACAGGATCGCCTTACGGACGCGGAACATGATGCTCGGCGAGCCGTTCGTCCTGGACTTCCACTACGTGCCGCGTAGGGAGGGGGACAGCGCGGTATTCAAACAGATCCTTCGGACGGCGCTCAACGACTTCAAGGCGAAGCATCCCGATCTGTTCCCTCTATCAACGTTGCTGAACGTCACCATGCTCATGATTCAGCCCGAGGGATGTGAGAAGAAGGGCGGCATGGATCTCGACAATTTGGCCACCACGATCCTACGCGCGCTGCACGACATCTGGGTTCCGCCGAGCAGCTTCGCCCACGCTTTCAAGACTGACAACATCGAGAGCGATGACCTTCGAGAGTACTGGGATCAGGCCCGGAACAAACTGCCGAAGGCGATGACGACTTCTGTCACGGAGTACCGCGTCTTCCAACTCCCACGGCTCCCAGACGACCCGAAGGACGGATTCATCCGGATGGCCGTCGGCGACGGGATGAATCCTATCCGCTTGCGGGAGGAGGTCGATGAGTACCTGGAGAAGTGGGAAGAGGCGATCAATCACTGATAATGGTCACTATCCCGCAGCGAGGATGCGCTGCATAGCGTTGACTCGTTCCTTGTCCATCATCGGCAGTTTATGCGCGTAGATGTTCAGCGTCGTACTGGCCTTGCTGTGTCCCAGCGTGGCCGCGACCGCCTTGACGTTGATCCCAGACAGCAGCATGAGCGTCGCCGCCGTGTGCCGTAGATCATGGAACCGGACCGGCGGCAGGCCGGCTTTCTTCAACGCTTTGGCGAACGATCGGCGCCGGACATTGCTCTTGCGAAGCCAGTTCCCCTCTGTGTCCACGAACACCGGCCCATCCGGACGATACAATCCCGCCTTGAGCATCTGCTGGCGATGAGCATTCAGCGCAGCGATCGTGGCCGGTGTGACCTCGATGCGACGCCGGGAGGACGCGGTTTTCGGTTCCTTCAAGCGATGGTGTCCGTCTCGCTCCTCAAGAGATTGCTTGATCGTGACGACACCGCTGGCGAAGTCAATCTCAGGCCAGTGCAGGCCGAATAGCTCACCTTGCCTCATCCCCGTATCCAGGGCGAGAACGTAGAGGGCGTGTAGCCGGTCCGTGGCCGTGGCCGTGAGGAAGGCCCGCGCCTGCTCGGCATCAAGGGGGCGAATGTCCGGCTCTTTGGTCTTCGGTTTCTTGATGGCCGTGGCGGGGTTGCTGGCAAGGTACTGCATCCGCACCGCGTCCGCCATCGCCATCGACAAGGTGACGCCGACTTTCTTCCGCATGGCCGACGAGACGCCTTGCTCTTCCAGAGTCGAGTACATGGCCGCGACGTGAGAAGGGCGCAGCTTGGCGAGCGGGGTCCGCCCTATGATCGGCGCCAGGTGCAAGCGAACATGACTCTCCCAATTGTCCCACGAACGCACTTCGACCTGCGGTTTCTTCATCGTCAACCATTCCGCGAGCCACGCTCCCACCGTGCGCCGGCCCGAGTCGGCCAGTTGGCCACGGTCATGCTTGGCGTGCTGTTCGTGGAGCCAGGCCAGCGCCTTCTTCTTCGTCTCGAAATACGCCGTGGGCTGGTGACGTTTGCCTTGCCCATCGACGTAGCTCATCCTCGCCTTGAACGTGCCGTTGGGCATCTGCTTGATATTGCCCTCGCCGCGCCCGCGCCGCTCACCGTTGCCGTCGCCGCTCATCACGATTAAGCTCCTTTCAAGGTGTCAAAAGGGTGTATCGTCAACGTCTTCGTTGCTGGGGGTATCAGGTGGTCGATAGGCTCTCTCGATTTCTTCCGAGGAAGGCTCTTCCCCGAAACCGTCCTCGAAGAGCAGGTAGCGCTTGCCGTCCTCGAAGAGAACGGGTAGGCCACGGTGAGAACGGAAGTAGTCCGAGAAAAACTCCCACGTCTCCCGCGTCGGATTGAGGTAGCGCCATCGCTCCAAAAGGGAGAGTGTCTTCGGTTCCCGAAGCATCTGGGCTTCCATCTCATACCGGATCAGCCCTTCGCGGATTAGCAGGTTCAGCAGACCGTTCAGGTCCATCCCGAGCGCCTTGGCCGTTCCAGCAACGCGGCCGTGCGTCACCGGGTCCATCCGCAGAGTGATCCGTCCCGACTTTTTCCGTGCCGCCATGATCTTTCCTCCATTGACACCATTTTGGTGTTGACACCATATTGGTGTTTCGTCTATACTATGGAAGGGATGCGAGATTAGCAACCCCAGAAACCGAGAACATCGCCACGGACGGGGCGAGCTACCGGCAACCCCAGGAACGGAGAAAACCACCGTGGAAGAATTGAAACTGTTGACTGTGCGCGAAGTGTGTGACGCGACCCGCCTGAGCAAGAGCATGGTCTACAAGCTGCTCGATCAAGGCACCCTGCACCGCGTGCGACTGCCCGGCTGTGTCAAGGTGCTGATCGCGGAAGCCGAATTGAAACGCTACGTCGGCGAAGGCATGAAGGCCGGAACTGTCCCGGTCAGCGCGTGAGCCGAGCAAAACCCATCCCCGGCCCCTCCCATCTGAACTCGTCTTGAAAACGAAATCGGCCGGGATCCCCGGTCCCGGCCGATTTCAAAACCTCAAAAGGCTGATTGAATGGTAGACTCGCCTTGTAGAAAAATCAAGTCCACCACCCGAAAGAGAACCGTCCCCCAAGTCAGGCCCGCCCCGGATCGGCGCGAACGTGAGAAGAAGGCCAAAGAGTCCATCGCCACCGTCCTCGTCGAGATGGCGTTGAAGGGCGGCATCACGCTTTTCCATGCCCCAGACGGGACCGCCTACGGCATTGTTCCCTTCGCCGATCATTTGGAGATTTTGCGTCTGCGAAGCTCCTCTTTCTCGTCGTGGTTGAAGCGGTCCTACTACATCGCGGCGAAGAAAATCCCTGGCGCTCAGGCCGTCGCCGACGCCATCGGAACCTTGGAAGGTATCGCCCTGCATGATTGCCCGGTTGAGACCGTCCATCTCCGCGTCGCGGAAAGGGACGGTCGGCTCTACATCGATCTGGCCGATCCGCGCTGGCGTGCCGTGGAGATCGGCACCGCCGGCTGGCGTGTCGTAGACAATCCCCCGGTCAGATTTCGACGGCCGCGCGGTCTGCTGCCGCTGCCCGAACCGCAGCGCGGCGGCTCCATCGACCAGGTGCGCCCTTTCCTGAACGTCGCCGGTGATGAAGACTGGCGGCTCGCCGTGGCGTGGTTGCTGGCCGCGCTCCGACCGACTGGCCCCTACCCCTTGATGGTGCTGAGCGGTCAACAGGGATCGGCGAAAAGTACCACGGCCCGCGTGTTGCGCTCCCTGGTCGATCCCAACGTCGCGCCGATCCGCTGTGAACCGAAGGAACCACGCGACTTGATGATCGGCGCCAATGCCGGTTGGACGCTCGCCCTGGATAACCTCTCTTCGGTTCCGGCGTGGCTGTCGGATGCGCTCTGTCGGTTGTCCACCGGCGGCGGATTCAGCACAAGGCAGCTGTACACCGACGACGAAGAGATGATCTTCGACGCGCAACGTCCGGTAATTCTAACCTCTATCGAGGACGTGACGACACGCGGGGATCTGCTTGAGCGCTCCTTGATCTTGTCCTTGCCACCGATCCCCGAACACCTGCGCCGCCCCGAAAAGGATTTCTGGACCGACTTCGAGAGTAAGCGTCCCTTCATCCTCGGTACGCTGCTAGATACGCTCTCCGGAGCGTTGCGGGAGTTGCCGAAAGTGAGGCTGTCGAGGATGCCACGCATGGCTGACTTCGCGGTCTGGGCGACGGCTTGCGAGCGAGCGATCCGCTGGCCCGCTGGATCATTCCTCGCGGCCTACGAGCAGAACCGCGTCAGTGCAAACGACGTGGCCCTGGAATCCTCCCCGCTGGTCAACCCCCTCCGCGAGTTGTTGGCCCACTCTGCCGAATGGTCTGGCACCGCTGGCGATCTACTGGACACCTTGACCAAGCTGGCCGGCGAGCAACTTGCCCGCGGCCGGGACTGGCCGAAAAACGGGCAAGTTTTGTCCGGCAAGCTGAGGCGGCTTGCCCCGAATCTCGTTGCCGTGGGTATCGCCATCGACCTCGGCGGACGCGCCGGCAAGTCCCGGAAGCGAATCATCAGGGTGTCGCAAGAAAGGGTCCGGGAAAGTGCGGTCTCTGTGTCCGCTCCGTCCTCTTCAGTTGAAAATGCTGAGAAATCCAGCGGTTTGGACGAGCGAGCGGCGGACGCACTCGGCAAGGCGGACGGACTCGACACCCCGGGGGACGCAGGCAGTCTTGAGTCCGTCCGCCCCAAACAGGCGGAAAACCCGCAGAAAATCGTACAGGCGGACGGAGCGGACGGAGCGGACACATTTTCCCCCCACTGTTCTTATCTCGCGTACGGACTTATACCAAGTTGCAATGATGCCTTACCATTCACAGGTTGATCGCCCAGTGGAAGCCGACCGTGCCTTGAACCACATCCGGGTGTTCGGCCAGCCAGTTGCAGCGCCGCCGCAATTTGGCCGCCAGCCCGACCAGGTGGT
>DATBGU010000027.1:0-6481 GCA_036557825.1 Gemmataceae bacterium | reverse complement strand
TGGCGATCAAGGACATGGCCGGACTGTGCAAGCCGTACGCGGCACAAATGCTGGTGCGAGCGCTGCGGCAGGAAGTCGGCATTCCCATCCACTTCCACACGCACGATTGCGCCGGCGGGCAGATCGGCTCGTACCTGCTGGCGGCCGAGGAGGGCGTGTCCATCGTCGATTGCGCCATGGCGCCCTTCTCCAGCATGACCAGTCAGCCGAGCCTGCACGCCCTCGTCGAGGCGCTGCGTCTGCGGCCGCGCTACCCCGCCCTCGCCGACGACGCCTTGCAGGAAGTCGCGGATTATTGGGCCGGAGTGCGCCGGTTGTACGCCTCGTTCGAGACAGGCCAGTTAGCGCCGACGGCCGATGTGTATCTCAACGAGATGCCGGGCGGCCAGTACACGAACCTCTATCATCAGGCGCAGGCGCTGGGACTGGAGGAGCGCTGGCGCGAGGTGTGCCGCATGTACGCCGAGGTTAACCGTATGTTCGGCGACATCATCAAAGTGACGCCGACCTCGAAGGTGGTCGGCGACATGGCGTTGTTCATGGTCGGCAACAACCTGACGGCGAACGACGTGCTGACCGGCCCGCGCGAGCTGTCGTTTCCGGAGTCGGTGGTTGAGTTCTTCGAGGGCCGGCTCGGCGAGCCGCCCGGCGGCTTCCCGGAGGCGCTGCAAAAGCGTGTGCTGCGCGGCCGGCAGCCGCTGCGTGGACGGCCCGGCGCCAGTCTGCCGCCCATCGACTTCGCCGCCGCGCGCGGCACCGTCGAGCAGCAGGTCGGCCGGCCGGTCAGCGACCGCGAACTGCTCAGTTATCTGTTGTATCCGCGTGTCTTCCCCGACCTGGCGGCTCATCAGGCGAAGTATTCGGACACGAGCGTGCTGCCGACGCCGGTGTTCTTCTACGGCATGGAACCGGGCGAGGAAGCGTCCATCGACATCGAGCGTGGCAAGACGCTGATCCTGAAGTTCCTGGCGGTCGGCGAGGCCCACGAGGACGGCAGCCGAACGGTGTTCTTCGAGTTGAACGGCCAGCCGCGCGAGGTGGTGGTGATCGATCGTAGCCTGAGCGGCAAGGTGGCCGCCCATCCCAAGGCGGAGTCCGGCAATCCGCGACAGATCGGCGCGCCGATGCCGGGCCTGGTCGTGCGCGTGATGGTGGAGCCGGACGAGCCGGTCGTCGCCGGGCAGA
The DNA here is from genome assembly GCA_036557825.1 of Gemmataceae bacterium. Taxonomy (GTDB): domain Bacteria; phylum Planctomycetota; class Planctomycetia; order Gemmatales; family Gemmataceae; genus JAJPHU01. Next base: position 5,296 of record DATBGU010000027.1, on the reverse strand, counting down.
AATTGTTCACGCTCGAAGCGATGAAGATGGAGACGACGATCTACGCCGAGCGCGCCGGCAGCGTCGCCGAGATCCTTGTGCAGGCCGGAACCCAGGTCGATGCCGGCGATTTGCTGCTGCGCTATGAAGCGTAGAGAGGGTCCGGCGGCTGTTGAGGAGGAAGGAGCGAATGAACCCGCCGACGTATGCCGACGTGCTCGCCGCCGCCCCGGTGGTACATCGACATCTCAAACCGACGCCGCTGTACGAGTGGCCGGCCCTGTCGAAGCTGCTGGGCTGCCGTTATTTCCTCAAGCACGAGAACCACACGCCGACGACGGCGTTCAAGGTGCGTGGCGGCATCTATCTCGTCAGCCGGCTGTCCGACGAGCAGAAGCGGCGCGGCATCCTCGGCTGCACGACCGGCAATCATGGGCAATCGCTGGCCTATGCTTGCCGGCTGTTCGGCGTCCGCTGCGTGCTGGTGGTGCCGGAGAAAAACAACCCCGACAAGCTCGCCGCCATGCGCGCCCTCGGCGCCGAACTGATCGAGCATGGCCGCGACTACGACGAGGCGCGGCTGCACTGCGAGTCCATCCGCCACCGCGAGGGGCTGCGCTACGTCCACTCGGCGAACGAACCGGACCTCATCGCCGGCGTCGGCACTTACGGACTGGAGATTTTCGACGAACTGCCGGAGCCGGATGTGATCCTGGCGCCGGTGGGCCTGGGCAGCGGCATTTGCGGCACGGCCCTGGTGGCGGCAGCGCGGCGGCCGGCGACGCGCATCATCGGTGTGCAATCGGAGCTGGCTCCGGCGGTGACGCGATCGTGGCGCGAAGGCCGATCGGTCGAGATGGACACGCCGCGCACGTTCGCGGAAGGCATGGCCACGCGCATGCCTGCGGAGATGACGCTGGAAATCATGCGTCGCTACGTTCACGACATGGTACTGGTCGGCGAAGAGGAATTGCGCGAGGCGATCCGCCTGCTGCTGCGCGTGACGCACAACCTCGCCGAGGGGGCCGGCGCCGCCTCGACCGCCGCGGCGTTCCGTCTGCGCGATCAACTGGCCGGCAAAACCGTCGTCGGCGTACTGTCGGGCGGCAATCTCGACCTGCGCGAACTGGCGCGGATCGTCGCTGTCTGAGCCTGCTGTCTGGCCGGGCAAGCTGGGCGCGGTAGAATTGTTGAGGTTTCCCGGTTCGCCGCCTCACGCCCACGAAGGGACCAAACGATGACCGCAGCCGAAACGCGACTGTTCCAGCTTCTCCGCGATCGCTCGTTCCAGCGCGGCACCTTTCGCCTGGCGTCGGGCGCCACGAGCAATTATTACATCGACGGCAAGATGTCCGAAGTATTTTCGGAGTCGTCGCACCTCATCGGCGAAGTCCTCTACGAGCGGACCAAGGATCTGGACATCGACGCCCTCGGCGGCCTGGCGGTCGGGGCCATTCCGCTGACCACCGCGGCGGTCATCAGTTACCACCTGCACGGCCGTACGATGGAAGGCTTCTGGGTCCGCGATCAGGTGAAAAGCCACGGGACGCGCAAGGTCATTGAAGGCAACCTGAAGCCCGGTTCGCGCGTGGCCATCGTGGACGACGTGATCACGACGGGCGGCTCTTCGATCAAGGCCATCAAGGAAGTGAAGGAGATCGGCTGCACGATCGTCGCCGTCCTCGCGCTGGTGGACCGTCTGCAAGGGGCCGAGAAAGCCTTTCGGGACGAGGGCATCGCGTGCTTCACCCCGATTTTCACGATCCGCGATTTCGGCGTGGAACTCGATGCCGGTGGCTGAGCGGATTCCTTCGGAAACCGCGACGGAACGGAGCTACTTGTGAACATTTCTCCGCAACCGAACCAGAGCCGCTGCCGCGTCCTCCGTCAGTCGGGCACCCGCGGCGCCTGCGGTCAGTTTCTTCAGCACGGATTGCGCCTCGGACGTGCCGATGTGTTCCAGCACCTCGACGGCCCGCACCGACCGCAACAACTCGCCGAAGAGCGGCCGTTGACAGACACGCGCCGAATCCAGGATCAGTTCCAGACGGCGTCGCACTTCCAGCGACGGCTTGTCGCGCAAGGCCGACCGCAGCGGTTCGAGAATGGTTTCAAGGTGTTCCTCCAACTCCTTGCGGGCCCGCTGTCGTGTGGCGAAGTCGTCGCTATCGAGTTCGGCGATCCAGCGTTGCACCTTCCAGCAGGGCGGCACCATCGCAGCATGCAAGCGATCGGCGAGGAACGGCACTGTGCGTTTGGGATCGGCCGTCAGTTGCCAGATGGCGCGATGCGCCTTATCGGCGTCGCCGGCCAGCGCCTTCCACGCTTTGTCCGGATCGACGCGCGGCAGGTCGGCGAAATCGTCGCGGCCCGCGGCAGCTGAAACGTCCCAAACGAGGATCGTCGTATCGGTGTGAGCGGTGACGAGCGATTTGCCGTCGGGGGCGAATGTCATTGCAGTGACGGGAACACGGTTGCGAAGATATTGCAACTCGGTCCCCGTAACGATGCTCCACAAGTGAATGTCGCCGTCGGGGAACGTCGCGGCCAGGGTGCGGCCGTCCGGCGCGAACGCCAGCGGGCCATCGAAATTCACCTTCGCGGACAGACGGCCCCGCTCCTTGTAAGTGGTGAGTTCCCACAACTGGACGATGCCGTCGCCGATCGAATGGTTGCGGGTGGCCAAGGTTCTGCCGTCGGGCGAAAGCGCCAGGGCGGCGATGACCCAGGCATTTCGGCCGAAAATGTCCCGACCATCTCTGCTTTCCACGTCCCAGAGAATAGGCAAACTGTGTTCCGCCATCGAGAGCACACGCGGTCTTCGGCCGGCGAAAAACAGTTCGTGGAAACGCGGAGGGCCGGTGGGATCATCGAGCAGCGGCAATGCCTTTTGCGGTCGCTGCCAGAGGTGCTTGTTGGCGTCGATGTCCCAGATCTGCACTTGAATCAAGCCGCTCACGGCGAGTTGCCGGCCATCGGCGGAGAATGCCAGGCAAAGGATGCACGCTTCGTCCATCGACCATCCCCGCCGCAACCGTCCGGTCTTCGTCTCACGAACCTGGACAATTCCTCTGTTCTCCCCCGCGGCGAAGGTTTCGCCGTCCGGAGCGAAGGCGATCGGATAGGCTCCGCTTTGTTCGAGACGGAACATCTGGGGCCAGCATCCCTCGGGACGTCCCTCCGACATCTCCCACAGACGGATGGTCCCCTCCCGGCTCATCGAAAGCAGCGACTTGCCGTCCGGGGCCGCGACGATCTTCTTCACCACCTCCTCATGCCCTTCGGGCGAGGGCGGCTTCTCATGCCAATGATCCACGTCCCACAGGCGCAGCGTGGGCTTGAAACTCCACAGCAGCAGAGTCTTGCCGTCCGGTGCGAATACGGCATGAGAATCCTCGATCGGCAAGAGCTTCGATTCGGGAAGTTCCGTGCCCGTAGCCGGGTTCCACAAATGGATCTGGTCCCCGCCGGAAACGAGAAGGGAGCCATCCGACGAAAACGTCAGGAAAGGCACGGCTCGATATTGTCGCATGCTCTTTAGGATTCGGCCGCTCGCCACGTCCACGAGACGGATCGCGCCCCTGGCGTCGCCGCACGCCAGCATCCGTCCGTTGGGAGCGAACGCCGGATCACAAGGCCGGTCGCCCCAAAGCGTCCACAGACATTTTCCGCTGGCCACGTCCCACAGGCGGAGCATGTTGTCCCGGCCGACCGAAGCGAGGAGTTTGCCGTCCGGGGAGAGGGCCACGCCCATGACGCTGTTGTCGTCGGCCTTCAGCTGCCGCCGTTCGCGCCCGCTCACTGGGTCGCAGACATGGACAATCGGTTCATCGGCCGCATAGGCAAGACATTTGCCGTCGCGCGCCAGGGACACACCGCGAAGGTTCGTCTTGGTTTTGGGGAAGCGCCGCAGTTGCCGGCCCGTTACGATGTCGTGCAGGGCCAGTACGCCGCCGACCTCCAGCAGCAGTGCCTTGCCATCGGGAATGAAGCCGTGAACGAGCGTGTCGCCATCGAGTTGGATGCGACGAACCAGGCGCCCCGTGGCGACGTTCCATAGCCAAACTACTTCATCCGTCTCGCTGCATGTGGAAGCGATCAACTTGCCGTCCGGCGAGAAGATGGCGCTTTGCACGTTGCCCGTGTGCCGCCAGCGGACGGTGCCCATCCGAGCGACGGCCCCGTCCGGCAGGGGATCGCTGTGAAGGTCCGTCCGCGGCGCCGGCGGTTCGCCTTGCGCGGATGTGTCCGAGAACACGATCGCGCAGAAAACGCACAAGATCAATCGCGGCGACATGGCAAGGCTCGCGATCCGGCTCCGGGCGATGCTCGCGCAGCACAACCGAGAACGCCGGACCCGCCCGAACTTGCGCGTTCGCGTCTTCTTGAGATGTTTGGCGGCTCAATAAAGCAGCATATCGTGTCCGCGCGCCGGGCCTGTCTTGAACTTCGTCAGATCGACCTTGAATTTCGGATCGAGCTTCATGCCGTCGGGACTGACGCGGACCAGCTGGACCCAGAAATCCTCCGAGCGGTCCATCGTGCTCAAGAGCGAGTTCGTGATGTACATGCGCTGGCCGTCTCCGGTCAGATGCAGCATGTTCGGCTGCACGCCCGGCTTGATCGTGCTGGCCAATCGCGGCTTTTTCAGATCGCTAACGTCCCATTGCTGGATCTCGTCGGACATGAAGCAACTGACGAACAGGAAGCGGCCGTCCGGCGATTGGCTGAGATCGGCCGGCAGCTTGCCGGTATCGCACAGCTTGCGGGCGGTGTAATTGTCCTTGTCGTCGCCCTCCCAGACCCAGAGAGAGTTATCTAGGGCGCAATTGCAGTAGCCGTGATTGGCCCCTTCCTTGCGCGACCAGCGGCATTCGAGCGGCGACAGGCCGGTCTTCAAGGTCGCCAGCACCTTGCGATCGCGGAAGTCCCAAACGAGGAGCTTGTCGCCGAAGTGCTTGAGATCCATCTTCGCCAGCGGTTTGCGGTAGTTCGCCGGCGGTGTGAAGCTCGATGTGACCATGCGATTGAGCTTCGGATTGATGGCCACGTCGTAGCCGTACGGCGCGTCCTTGGGGCACACGAACTTGCGGAGGAAGGTGCCGTCGTTGCGGAACTCGGCGAGTCCGGCCGGCGTATCGCCGTCCTTGCCGCCGAGGTAGCTGATGAGCATTCGGTCCGGGAGAGCGTACGGCGAGTGCGGGCCGGTCAGGCCGGTCTTCTCCGACGAGTCGAACGTCTTGACCAGTTTCGGTTTCGCGGGGTCGGCGGCCACGTCGATGATGAAGACGCGGTTGGAGAACAGACTGCATCCCCA
>DATBGU010000026.1:0-37789 GCA_036557825.1 Gemmataceae bacterium | reverse complement strand
AGGACGGCCGAAGCGCAGAGCAGGACCGGAGCAATCCAGCCGCTGACGGCGGTCGCTGTGACGCTCCCCGCTAACCCGAGCAGGGCTGAAGTCCCATTAAGGACCATTCAGGTGATCGCTCACCACGGCAGAGCCGCCAACGCGCTCATGACCGCGGCCGACACGCTCCGAACCTCGTTTTTCATGGGATCACTCTTTGCCGCTTGTGGCTTGGTGAAGTCGCTGAGCCGCAAGCGGCGATACAGGATTGTCATTTGCCGGCCACGTCGCACGCCACGCGAAAGCCGGTCCAGCGATACGGCTCGCTCTGCTGGAGGCGAAAACGGCGGGCCGAACGGCAACCCCGGCCTTCGTCCAGCCAGAAGCCGCCGCGGACCACCACGAAGAAATTGCTCCCGAAGGTGGTCGAAACCACGCCCTTCTCCGGCCCCTTCGGATTGTCCTTGGGACTCTTTTTGTAGTAATCTGGGTCGTACCAGTCATTGCACCACTGCAAGACGTTGCCGTGCATGTCGTACAGACCCCAGGCGTTCGCCGGGTAAGAGCCGACCTTCGCCGTCTTGCCCAAGAAAGGCCCCTTCTCCGCGCGACCGTAGGGGAAGTTGCCGTTGAAGTTCGCCTGCTTGGAAGAGAGGGCGTCGCCGACGTTGAACGTCGTGGTGGTGCCGGCACGGCAGGCGTACTCCCATTCGGCCTCGGACGGAAGGCGGTAGGTCCGGCCCGCTTTCTTCTCTTCGGTGAGCGCCGACAGCCTCTTGCAAAACTCGCCGGCCTCGCCCCAGCGCACCTGCTCGACGGGATGTTCCAGACTGCCGCCGTTCTTCGTCTGGAAGAACGACGGGTTCTTCCCCATCACTTTCAGGTACTGGCGCTGCGTGACCGGGTAGACGCCCAGGTAGAACGGCCGCGTGATGGCGACCTCGTGTTGATCTTCGCCAACGCCGCGCTCCGCCTCGCCGGCCGGCGAACCCATGACGAACTTGCCGGCGGGGATCGAGACCAGCTTCATCTCGATGGAGTTGGTGATCTCCTTGGTGTCGTCCTGGCTGTGCGCGGAGCCGAGCGCGATCAGGCACGATGCCGACAGGCAGGCCAGAATGCGAAGCGCGTTCATGGGAACTCCTTTACATCAGCTGCCAGGTCCAGAAGCCGATAACGAAGATCGCCGAAATCCATGTAATGACCGCGCTGGTCCGCGTGCCGCGCCGCCGCACGTACAGAATGTAAAACGAGCGCAGCAGAAACAACACCGACAGGCCGATCAGGACCGGCGAAAGCCAGTGGGTCACCAGTCTTGCCGCGGCGCTCCCCGCTAACCCGAGCAGGGCCAGGAACCCGGCCGTCGTTCAGGTCGGCGCCGCGCCCGCCACGGCGAGCAGAGCACCCGCCACACTGCGTATTTGATCTCGCATCGTTGTCACCCGTCGGAGCCCGAAGCGTGAGCGAGGGTTGACCTCGCTTACGCTTCGGGCCCCGATTAGCTCTTACTTCTTCTCGATCTTGAAGTCCACGACCGCGAACTTCCGTTTCTCGGTTTCGGGAGCCTTCGCCCACGCCGCCAGGACGACGGGAAAACGACCGTTCCAGCCTGGAACGCGGCCCGTGACCCCGGACACCTTGTCCCCACGCGCCACGGCCTCGCGCAGACGCATCAGGCCGCCCTTCGCGGTAGGCTCCTCGATCAGCACCAGCTCCTGTCCCGTGCCGGACACCTTCAATACCAACTCCTTGTCCCGCTCGATGACCGCGCCCCTGGCTGTGAGTTCCAGGTAATCCATGCTCATGCTGGTGCCGCCCGACAGGCGCGTGGCCGCGATCGACTCGTGGATCTTGTCCAGGTCAATCGACTTGCCCTTCTTGGCGGCAAACTCGATGGTGCCGAGTTGATAGCCACCCTTTTGATCTTTGGGCCGAATGAGTTTGCTCGAATCCGCGTCCACGTCATACTGACGTGCGATGGCGTCCCACGCCATCCCGCCTCATCAGCTCATTTCGGCGCCGTGGACGACGAGGCTGCCCTTGATAATCTCGGCGCTGGCGGGCAGCGCGACGCCAAACACGAGGCCGAGAGCTGCCGCCCACATTCTGCGTTGCATGAGAATGGCTCCTCTCCCCCTCACCCTACCCTCTCCCCTCGGAGGGGAGAGGGTTTTCCTTTGTCCCCCCTCTCCCCTCCGAGGGGAGAGGGTAGGGTGAGGGGTTCAGTCAAACGCCTAAAGTTGCCAGCTTCGCACGATGGTACTTCTCCAACTCGCGGTTCGCGTGGACAATCGCAGCCAGCTTCTCCACCACCCGGTCGAGTTGGCCGCCGGGCAGGGCGAAGTACAGCTCGTCATCGGCCATCTCGGTGTAAATCCGGTTGCCGATGCAGCCGAGACTGGCCGCGCTGCGCTGGGTTTGCAGGACCGTCGGGACCGCCGCACAGGTGGGACGTCCCATCAGCGGCGCCTCGGCGCCGCAGCCGGCGGCTTGCGCCGCCTCCGTCAACAGCATGATCTGCTTGGCGTTGCCGCACACCAGAACGACCTCCGGCGCGAACGGCGCCGTCGCCAGGGGCGCGTAGAGAGCGACGCCGAGCTTGCCCTGCCGCCGTGGAATTCCGGGCACCTCTTCCGGGCGAAGATAGTTCAGCTTAATCATCGTTTCCACGACGCCTTGCAACTCCGCCGCCTGCGTCGGCGGTAAATCGACCCCGTGGGTGTAGGCTCCGATGGGGCAGTTGTAGTGGTCCGACACTTCGGTGTAGAAGGCTTGCCCCGCGGCGGCACGCTTCCAGAACGTGCAACCGGAGGGCGCGGGCGCGGTCATGCGGGGGAGATTGGCCGGCGGCGCGTCCTGAAAAGCCAGCGCGACCGGGGCCGTGCGGAGCTGAAGAAGGTCTTGCAGTTGCTGGGCTGTGTTCATCGACGATTCTTCCCCACAGGAGACGCGAAACAGGGCGTGGACGCGCGAGAAAGCTCGCCAAACCAGCGTAGCCCTAAACGCTGGGCAGCATCGGGACAACGGGCAGTATCGCTTTGGAGCTGTGCAACGGGTCCAACTGACCCTCGGTCGGTTCCGCTCAGCAGAACCACGGTTCACTCAACCGCGGCGCTCTCATACGGTCTCGAGGCAGCGCGTGCGAAACACCATTCGGCTTCCGTCCGGCCGCCAAATCGCGCACGCGGAAGAAGGTATCGGCCGGGTCCGCGCCCGCCGTCGTATCCGCCTCGACCAACTTGCCGACCGCTTTTTGCAGCCGGTCCATGCGCGGGTCGGGATGCTCCCAGTGGAAGCTGAACGCTGCTTGGTCCAGCGGACCCAGGAACGGCTTCATGGCGGGGCGCTCCGCCAGATAGGAGCCGGGCGGGACCAGCAGCCGGATCGTGTACTGTACGGGGTCCACGTGGTCGATCAGCCCATTCCCCTCGATGAACTCCAGCACTTCCAGATAGTCCTCAAGGGTGGTCCAGGGCGTGAAGGCGACCCAGGTCGGCCGCAGCGCGATGCCGGCCGCATGGACAATCTTCAGCGCTGTTTCCACATCCGTCCGCGTGTGGTTCTTCTCCAACACGGATAGCACGCGCTCGCTGAGCGACTCGACCGCGGAGACCATAAACAGGCATCCCGACGCGCCCAGTTCGGGGAACACCTCGGGATGCTTCAAGACGTGCTCGACCTTGGCGGTGAAGTCAAACGTCAGCGCGGGAAACTCCGCGTGCAGGGCGCGGACGATCTTCAGGGAGTGTCCCGGACCATTCAGGAAGTCGGGATCGCCGAACGTGATGTGCGTGGCTCCCGCGCCGACGTGCCGGCGAACGTCTTCCAGGACGACATCCTGCGGAATGATGAAGAACCGTCCATCATACACGGGCGGGATTGGACAATGCGTACACAGGTGACGGCAGCCGCGGCTGGCCTCGACGTAACCGACCACCCGGCTTTCGCCCTTGTGTTCGAGGCGGGCATACTTTTCGAGCGGCGGCAGCGGCGTGCGGAGCGGCAGCGGGAAGGGCAGCCGCCGGAGAAACGGCTGGGCCGGCTGACCGCGCTGGTAGACGCCCTCGACGGCGCCAGTGCGTCCTGAATCGAGTGCCTCGGCGAGGGCGACCAACGGCGTCTCGCATTCGCCGCCGATGCAGTAGTCGCCGCCGTGTTCGAGGAGATAGTCGGCGTTCAGGGCCGCATAGAGTCCGTAGAAGCAAACCGCCGCCGCCGGATTGAGTTGCCGGACGCGCTCGGCGACACGGACGCCCAGCCGCAGGGCCGTATGCATGGGGACCGAGATGGCGACCAGCCGTGCCCGCGCGATCTTCGCCTCATCAAAGTTCTCCACGGCGATGTCCAACGCATCCGGCGCGAAGCCGGCCCGGTCCAGAAACGCCAGCGGCAGGGCCGCCCCGAGCGGTTGATGCCCGAGTTCGTAACAGGAGACGATCAGGATGGAACCGGGGAATCGCAAGTTCATGGTTCCGCCCTCAGGTGCGCTCGCGGCGCGGTGTAACCCATCGGGGCAGATTCGGAAGAGGCCGGTTTCGAGTCACTTCCATACTACCATCCGCCCGCCGAAGCCTGAACGATTATTTACAAACTTTCGGCAAGCGAGAGGTGCCGTAAGCGACTCGGTGGGTTGCCTCAGCCGTGGATGCTGTCCTTTAGGATAACGCGGGAGTGTTACACGAATTGGCGAAGAAGCTGGTCAAGCAACCTCAACTACCGGTTTGCCGAGTACGTCCATCTTGGGCGTGATGCCGAGGCCGGGGCGTAGGCTGGCGGCCATTCGGCCCTGGACGCGCTGGGGAGCGCCGTCCGCGATGCTCACCGTGACGTAACTGTTGAAATCGGTCGCGGTGAACTGGAACTCGGGAGGCGTGCTGTGAGCCAGGTGCGCGATGGCGGCCGTGATGATGTCGCCGCCCCAGCTATCTTCGAGCGTCATGACCACGCCCAACGAAACGCACAAATCGCGGGCCTGCTTCGTCTTGGTCAAACCGCCGAGCTTACTGATCTTCAGATTGACGACATCCATAGCGCGATCCGCATGTCCGCGCAGAAGCACGTCGATCGAATCGACGACTTCATCGAGGACGAACGGGTGATCGCAGTGACGGCGGATGGTCAGGCATTCCTCGTAGCTCAAGCAAGGTTGCTCGATGTAGACATCCACATCGCGCACCGCGCGGACGACGCGGATCGCGTCATGCATCCGCCAACCTGTATTGGCGTCGGCGATGAGGCGGTCGCCCGGTTGGAGTCGCGCGCGAACGGCGCGAATGCGCTCAATGTCGGTGGCCGCGTCGCCGCCGACCTTGAGCTGAAATCGGCTGTAGCCTTCGGCCCGATATTCCGCGACGCGCTTCGCCATCGCCTCGGGCGATTCCTGCGAGATGGCGCGATACAGACCGAAGTCCTCGCCGTAGCGTCCGCCCAGAAGAATGCACAGTGGTTGCCCCGTGACCTTTCCGAGAATGTCCCAGCAAGCCATGTCGAGGCCGGATTTGACGTAGGCGTGCCCCTTGAGGGCGGCATCCATGCGATGGTTCAATTTCCAGAGCTGAAGCGGATCCTCGCCGAGCAGATGTGGACCGAGTTCGGCGATTCCCGCGCGAACGCCGTTGGCGTAGGCCGGCAGGTAGAACGGACCGAGCGGGCACACCTCCCCCCAGCCCGTGACGCCGGCGTCGGTTTCGACTTCGATCACCGTGCTGTCGAAGACTGAAACCGATTTGCCTCCCGACCACTTGTAGCTGCCTTCGTGGAGCGGCAGATCGACCTGATACGCACGGATACGGTTGATCTTCATTCGGCCGCTCCTCCCTCAAAACGCAGCCTAGCGGGTGGGACGAGTTTGGATGGCTTTTCGGATGATCGCCAGGACCGTTTCACGCTCCGCGCCAACCAGCGGCAACCGCGGCGCTCGGACCATCTCGGAACCGAGTCCCGTTTCCGCCATCGCCAGTTTGATGTACTGCACCAGCTTCACGTGGGTATCGAGATGCAGCAGCGGCGTGTACCAGCGATAAACGCGCAGCGCCTCTTCGTAGCGCCCGCTTGTGGCCAAATCCCACAGCAGCCGATTCTCGGCGGGAAAAGCGTTGACCAGGCCGGAGACCCAGCCGATCGCGCCCAGCACAACGCTCTCCAGAACCAGATCATCGACGCCGCAGAACAGGCGATAGCGGTCGCCGCACAGGTTTTTCAGGTCGGTGATGCGGCGGACGTTCTCGGACGACTCCTTGATGGCGACGAACTTCGGCTCGTCGGCCAGATCGACGAACATCGTCGGGGTGATGTCCACTCCGTAGGAAACCGGATTGTTGTAAACGAGAATCGGTAGGTCGGACGCGCGAGCCACGGCGCGAAAATGAGCGATCGTCTCGCGCGGATCGGACTTGTAGATCATCGCCGGCAGCACCATCAGCCCGTCGATCCCGGACTTCTGGGCGTCGGCCGCGAACCGGCACCCCAGGGCCGTGCTGCACTCGGCGACTCCCGTAAGGACGGGAACCCGGCCGCCGACCTGCTGGCGCGTCGCGCGCAAGACCTCCAGCTTTTCGGCATATTCCAGCGTACCGTTTTCCCCAACCGTTCCCAGCATGATGAGACCGTGAACGCCGGCCCGAAGCAGAGCTTCGACGTGCTTGGCCGTGGCCTCAAGATCGAGGGATTGGTCATCGCGGAACTGGGTCGTCACCGCGGGATAGACGCCGTGCCAGTCTGCCTTTTGGTACGAAATCGCTGATCCCTCCTCAAGTCGCCGCCGATGGTTCACCTTGCTCGCAGTCTCAAGATAAGGTTGTTGGGCGCGATGTCAAGAATCGCCTCTCTGGAGGAAACGTCCGCGGCCACCCCGCACAGCTTCAAGGCCGTGGGGCCGCCGCTACACACATGAAAGAATTGTAATGCATCATTCATTTCCACTTAATTAGGCGTTCATTACTATTACCCTTCTATGTCTGGACCCGCCCGATGGATTCGCCCGCTTTTTGAACTCGCGCTTGCGCGAGTGGCGCCCGGAGGGATTTCATGGCATATCCCCTGTTGACTTTGGTCGGGCTTGCGCTCCTCGCGATCGTGCTTTTGCTTCGCAAAGTATCCCTGAGGCGTCGGAATGTTCCGCCCTGGGTTGCTTTCCTGTGCGTGGGGGCCGCCCTCATCGGGGGATGCGGCTGCGTACTGCTGTTCGACCCCGCCGGCGTCGGACTCTCGCGCAGTCAGCCGGAGCCGGTGCGCGAGCCGCCGCCGGAAGGCAGTTTTCCCGAAGCCCCGCTCGCGGTCGGAGAGAAGTTCCCGCCGTTGGAGGCGGCGGGCTGGCTCAACGGGCCACCACCCAGACCGGGAACCCCCGGCCTCCGCCTGATCGTCCTGGATGTTTGGGCGCACTGGTGAATGGCTTGCCGTATGACGGCTCCGGGCCTGGTCGAGGCCCAACGCAAGTACGCCCGTCGTGGTGTCGCCTTCGTCAGTCTGACGAACGAACCGCGTGGCACGGCCGAGAGGTTCGCGAACGACTTCTCGATACCCTGGCCATCCGGCTACGGGGCGTCGATGCAGTTTCTGGCCCGATTGGGGACGTACAACGCGAAGCGGATGTCGGCCTCCTACACTCCCAACTTCGCCATCAACCCGACCGTGTTCCTGATTGACCCCGAGGGCCGGGTGCTCTGGAACGACGCTCAGGCGCGGCCGCTCCACACCCAGGAGACCATGGCGCAGGTTCGGGACATCGACACCGCCATCGAGCGCGCGCTGGCCGTTGTCTCCTCCCCGCACCGGAGCAGTTCTCATCCTGTTGCCGGACGAGAGGTTCCCCGGTCCCTGCCATCAAAGTAGACATGAACCACCCTCGTCCTGAGTCGGCAAATCGCCGCTGACGGAGTCGAGGCTGTCCCGGCCCGCCGGGTTTGAAACGACGGCTAAGCGATGCCTTTTTACGTGTGGTGTGCCTTGCGATGATGTTCGTCGATGCGATCGGGGCTGATGTGCCAGCCGCAATCGTCGCAGCTGGGAACCTTTTCGTAACACCCGTCACAGAACAGCGGCCCGCCGAGAAAGAACTGCTCCAGCCGCGCCCGCGTCTCATCGTCGAGGGCGCCCGGATCGAGCGGCACGTGCAGTTCGTGGCCGCAGCCTTCGCAGCTGCGCGCGTTGAACTGGGTTAACAGCGGAGCATAGTGGTCGTGGACGCCGCGCGGCACGACGCCCTTGCCGTGGCACAGCGGGCAGGCGACGCCCAACTGAGCGGCAATGGCGTTGCGGATGAAGGCACTCTTGTTCGGCAGTTTGTCCAGCAGTTCGGCCAACTCACTCTCGACCTTGAAGGCCACGACCGATGTCTTGGCCGGCTTGCGATCGGGTTTGGCAGGCTTGCGCGACATGGAGGTTCCTCGGCGTGCCAGCGCCTCGCGCCGCGGTGGTGAGGCGGTAATTCCCGGTGTTCTTGTATCTTACGGTCCATCTCTTCGTTTCGCAAGCAAGTCGATGTTGCCGCTTGCCAAGCAGCGTCGCGGCGGCGATACTAGCCAAAGTTCGATAATGTGAGCATATCCACCGGGATTCCGAGTCTCGGCCATCGCCCGGCGCGCTCCATGCGGACGGCGATGCGCCCCCATCACGAAGGAGCCTCTCGATGCGGTATCACCTTGGGTTGGCATTCTTGCTGGTCCTCGTTCCCAGCTTCGCGCGGGCAGCCGAGGACGTACCGGAGCGATTGCTGCCGGCCAGCACGCAGATTTATCTGCGCTGGGACGGCATCGACGCGCACAAGGACTCGTATACCAAGACCAGCCTCGGCCAAATGATGAAGGGCGACACCGGCTCGTTCGTCACCGGCCTGTTCGACAAGTTGCAAACCAGCGCCGGCGCCCTGCTGACCGTCGAGTCGCTGCGCCGCGGCGAGGATCCCAAGACGCTGAAAAAGCTGCAAGCCGACGCCAAGGCCGCCGCCACGCTGTTCCCGCTCATCGGCAAGAACGGCTTCATCCTCGCCGGCGAGTTGCGCCAGCTCGATCAACCGCAGGGACAGATTTATCTGATTTTCCCCGGCATGGGCGAAAAACCCGATCCGCTTTTCGGCGCGCTGCGTCTCGGCATCGGTCTGGGCAAGGGCGAGATCAAGGAGGAGAAGATTTCCGGGCGAACGGTTTCCAGTCTGGCCCTGCCGCCCGTTTTTCTGTCCTGGTGGGTCGAGGGCAAACACGCCGTCGTCACGCTGGGCACGGACAAGCCCGAAGCGGTGGTCAAGACCATCGCCGACGGCGACCACGCCCGGCTGACCGACAACCTGCTGTACAAGCGTATCACCGCCTTCAAAAAGTTTGAAACCAACTCGCGCGCCTTCGTGGACGTGGCCGCCTTCGTCAAGATGGGGGCCAAACGCGGCAAGGAGGTTTCCAAGCTGCTCGACGACCTCGGCGTGATGGGACTGAAAAGTCTGGTGATCTATTCGGGTTTCGAGGACCGCGCCGAGCGCGGCCTGCTCGAGTTCGACATGCCCGGCCCGCGCAAGGGACTGCTGACGCTGCTGACCGGCAAGCCGTTTCAGCTGGGCGACGTGCCGCCGATGCCGTCCGACGTGGTCAGTTTCACGATGACCAACTTCGACGCCGCAGTCTTTTATGACACCGCCTACAAGGCCGCCGAACAGATCGTCGGCCTGATCTCGCCGGACGATGTGCCCAAGGTGAAGGGCATCGCCAAGCAGGCCGACGAGCTGCTCGGCGTCGATCTCCGCAAGGATCTGCTCGGTTCGCTGGGCGACAAGTTCTGCTATTACACGTCGCCGGCCGATGGCCCGTTTACGCTGGGCCAGACGGTGATGTTCAAAGTCAAGGACGCCGAGAAGTTGGAGACCACGCTGGAGCAGGTCATCAAAAACCTCGGCAACGCATCGGGCAAGCAGGTCCGCATCAAGAAGCGCGAGTATCACGGTGTGGCCCTGCATGAGGTCTACGTGACGCAGCAAGGTTTCTTCTTCGTGCCGACCTACGCCATTCACAAGGACTGGCTCATCGTCGGCTTCTTCCCGCAAGCGGTGCAAGCTTATATCCAGCGCAGCAAGGGCGAGTTGGCGGTCTGGAAACCCTCGCCGGTGGTGAAGGAATCGCTCGATAAGCTCCCCAAAGAGTTCCTCTCCATCTCCTACACCGATCCGCGGCCATCGGTGAAGCAGCTGATGTCCATCGCTCCGCTCATCGGCGGACTGGTCAGCAGTTTCAATCCGCAGCTGAATTTCGAGGTCGGCACCCTGCCGGCCACCCAGGAGGTGACGAAGCACCTGTTCCCGAACCTCTCCGTCACCAGCGACGACGGCAAGACACTGCGTCAGGACAGCCGCGATTCGCTGTCGTTGCCGTTCGACGTGACCGGACTTGACACGTATTCGCTGTTTTTCCTGTTCGCCCTGTTTGGCCGGGTCGCCTTTTAATGAAGGATCCCCAACCATGCATTCCCGACAAGCCCGGCGCGCCAGCGACGGGCCACGGTCCCCGTCGCTGGCGCGCCGGGCTTGTCGGTTGTAAACCGCAGCGAAACGAAGTTGACACCATTCGCGCGCTCGCTAACATCTCCGCTCTACCTGTCTTTGCACCTCGGCCTCTCCGATCTTCCTTTCGAGGTGGAACGATGAAACCGCGAATCTTCCTGCTCGCTCTGCTCCCCGTTTGGCTGAGTGTACCGCCGGCGCGCAGCCAGGCCATCAAGCAACTGCGCGGCCATCACGGCGCGGTCAGCGCCGTCACCTTCCAGCCCGACGGCGAGCGCATGGCCTCGGCCAGTTTCGATCACACCATCAAAATCTGGAACGTGGACACCGGTCGGGTGGTGCGGACTTTCACCGGCCACAAAGACAAGGTGTTGGCGCTGAGCTACAGCGCCGATGGCCGCCAACTCGCCTCGGCGGGGCTGGACGGTACGGTGCGCCTGTGGGACACCGGTACGGGCCGAGCGGGAGTGTGCCTGACCAGCCGCAATCCGTGCATCCAGGGCGTCGCCTTCACGCCGGACAGCCGCCGGCTGATTGCCTGCGGCGAGGCGGGCGTCGCGGAAGTGTGGAAGACGACGGAAGGCCTCCTCGAACGAACGATCCGCGTCGAGCCGGAACGCATGCCGCTGTACGCCGCCACGGTCTCACCGGATGGCCGTGTGCTGGCCCTGGCCGGTCTGGATGGCCGCATTCGTCTGCACGACCTCGCCTCCGGCCGATGCCAGTGCATTCTCGAAGGACACGTTGACGCGGTTTACAGTCTGACCTTCGCCCCCGATGGCGCGCGCCTCGCCTCCGGTTCCGGCGACGGCACCGTCCGCGTCTGGGATGTGACGAACGGCGAGCAGCGCTCCTGTTTCGATGCCCACGAGGGCTCGGTCTATCAGGTCGGTTTCAGTCCCGATGGCCGGCGTCTTGTCTCCGGCGGCACGGAGGGGGAAGTGATTGTCTGGGATGCGGGCAACGGCAACGCCCTGCATCGCCACCGCTTTCCGGGCAAGACGCTGTGCGCTGCCTTCACCCCGGACGGCCGGCGCATCGGCGCCGGCGGAGCTGAAGCTGCCTGTTATCTGCTGGAGTTGCCGCGCCACGTCCGCTGAGAGGCGGATTCCGCGTCATAAGCCCAAAGCGGCAGCGACGGAGGCGAGGCGAGTGGAGACGAACGCGGATGAAACGATTGCTGGGCATCTTGCTGATGGTAGCTCTGCTGTACGGCGGATTGATGCTGCTGGACGAGAACGCTCGTTCGGTGAGCAATCAGCAAACGATCGCCAACCGTCTCGGCTTCTACGGCGTGTTGACGGTCGGCGTCGGCATCCTCATCATCGCGGGCGGCATCGACCTGTCCATCGGCTCGGTGGTCGGACTCGGCGCGGTCTGCTTCGCCCTGCTGCTGGAACAACAAGTGCCGCCGTCGCTGGCGGCCGGCATCGTCCTGCTGGGATCGGCGCTCATCGGCCTGATCCACGGCCTGCTCGTCACGCAGCTCGGCTTGCAGCCGTTCCTGGTGACACTGTGCGGGCTGTTCATCTATCGCGGCATCGCCCGCTCGATCACGAAGGTCAGCGTCGGACTCGACATCCGCGGCGCTCCTCCCGAGTTCAAGGAACGCATCGAACAGATGCGGCAACTGCTGATGGGAACGCACCTGGGAATCCCCAACCAATTGCTGCTGCTGATCGGCGTTTCGATCGTGCTGGCGCTATTCCTGCACGGGACGCGCTACGGCCGTTATCTCTTCGCCATCGGCGCCAACGAGGACGCGGCGCGCTACGCCGGCATCCCCACCAAGCGCTACAAAATCCTGGCCTACGTGATCTGTTCGGCGCTGGCCGGCCTGGGGAGCGTGCTGTATATCCTCGATAATCGCACGGCCAACGCCACCAGCGCCGGCTCGTGGCTGGAACTGTACGCCATCACCGGCGCCGTGCTCGGCGGTTGCAGTTTGCGCGGCGGCGAGGGTACGGTCCCCGGCATGTTCCTCGGCGCGGCCGTGCTGCCGCTGTTGCGTCAGTTGTGCAGCTTCGGCGAAATCAGCAGCGAATTGGAGTACGCGGTCATCGGCGCCGCCCTGCTGCTCGGCACCATCGCCGACGAGTTGCTCAAGCGCCGCACGCTGGGGCGGGCCTGACCATCAACGAATTCACTACTTCGCAAGGAGACCTCGATGGACGCCAGACAAGATAAACTCACTCCCTCGATCCTCGACCGCCGCGCCTTCCTCGGCGGCGCTGCCTCGGCGGCGCTGCCGCTCGTTTCCGCCGTCCGCGCCGACGGGCCGGGCGCGAAATTGCCGCCATCCGGCGGCGAACAAGCTCCCCGCGTCATCGTGCGGCAGAAAAACCCCGACAACCTGGAGTTTCCCTTTGCCAGTCTCGACAGTTTCCACACCCCGAACGAACTGTTCTACGTCCGCAGTCACTTCGACGTGCCGAACCTCGACGCGAAATCGTGGCGGCTGAAGGTCGAAGGCGCCGTCGAGAAACCGTTCGAGATCGGCTACGACGAGCTGCGCAAGATGCCGGCGCATACGCTGACGGCGCTGCTGGAGTGTTCGGGCAACAGCCGCGTTTTTCTGAAGCCGCCGCAGATGGGCATCCGCTGGGAACTGGGCGGCGTCAGCAACGCCGAGTGGACCGGCGTCCGCCTCTCCGACGTTCTCGAGCGCGCCGGCGTCAAGGAGGATGCCGTCGAGGTGATCTTGGAGGGGGCCGACCGCGGCGAGTTCAAGCCGCCGAGCACGAAGTCGCCGGGCGTTATCGCCTACGCGCGCAGCCTGCCGCTCACGAAGGCGCGCCGGCCGGAGGTGTTGCTGGCCTACAAGATGAACGGCAAGGATCTGCCGCGCGCCCACGGCGCGCCGGTGCGGGCGGTGGTCGCCGGCTGGTACGGCATGGCCTCGGTCAAGTGGCTGAAGCGCCTCCTCGTCAGTGATCGGCCATTTCAGGGCTTTTTCCAGACGTTCATGTACACGATGTGGGACCGCAGCCGCGGCGTTCCGGACCTGGTACAGGTGCGCGACATCCAGGTTAAGTCCGAGATCGCCCGGCCGGCCCTCCACGAAGTGGTGCCGGCGAAGTCCACGTATCGCGTTTTCGGCGCCGCCTGGGCCGGCGAGTCGGAGGTGGTGAAGGTCGAGATCAGCACCGACGGCGGCAAATCGTGGTCCGCGGCGAAGTTGCTGGATAAGAGCGCTCCCTTCACCTGGCGTTTCTGGGAACACAACTGGCGCACGCCGACCGAGTCCAGCAGTCGCCTCCTCCTGGCGCGGGCGACCGACGCGCGCGGGCGCGTGCAGCCGATGGAGCGCGACGACGATCGCCGCGACGCCGTCATCAGCCATGTGCTGCCGATAGAGGTCGAGGTGCGCTGAGCGATGTGCCGACGCTTCCGCGAAGTGTTGCGAAACGAGAACCGTGTATTTGATGTTGGCCGATCGCGTTATTTCCTGACTTGCTTGCCCTCGAAGTCGGCAAGGTACGCGACGCTTGCTTGCAGGCCGCGGTCGAAGTCGTGCTTGTGGAGATGAGGTTCCAGCGTCTGTCGAAGTTGGGCGTCGGTCAACCCTTTCTTGCGCAGCGCCTCCGATACCTGGACCTGCACGCTCGGAACGTCCTTGTGGATGCACAGATAAACGCCGTTCTCGGTAAGACCCTTGTCCGCGACGGCCGCGACCTTGGCGGGAACCGTCTCGATCACCACTTCAATGCGATAGGTCTTGGCCAGATGGCGG
This sequence comes from Gemmataceae bacterium, assembly GCA_036557825.1. Classification (GTDB taxonomy): domain Bacteria; phylum Planctomycetota; class Planctomycetia; order Gemmatales; family Gemmataceae; genus JAJPHU01. The sequence continues at coordinate 23,594 of DATBGU010000026.1, read as the reverse complement.
ATCTGGTCCTGGCCTTGTCGGAGGGCGTTGAGGCTGAAGCATTCGGCCTGATCGACGATGCCGCTGCGCGTTTCCAGGCTATTGAGACACTGAAGCACTTCGGGGGGCGGCGCCGCCATGGCGGCGCGTTTGGTCAAGTCCATAAAGCGGTAACGGGCGGTAGGCCCGATGTCGGTGAGGGTGGAAAGCAACGCGGCGCGCTCGCCGGGTTCCGTGGCCCGGTGGTAGCAGTCGATCAGCAACGGAACGGCCTCGCCGGCGACCGGGCCCAACTGTCCGAGCGCTCGTGTCAACCGCTGCCGCTCGGCGGAGTTGGAGGCCTCGTGCAGCGCCTTGGTCAGCACCGGCACCACGGACGCTTTCAACTCACCCTGCGTTTTCCGCGTCAACCGATCGCGCAGGGCGACCGCGCTGGGCGGCATGCGCACGGAGTGATGGGAATGGGCAACCTTGGATGCCGTTTCCTTCAGCGCGTGCGCGGGATGAGAAAAGGTTCCGGACGCCATCGTAACGTGTTGCTTCCGCTGGGGAGGGCTGCTCGGCGGCGCGGCGCGCGGCGGAGGATTGTTGTAGGGGTACACGGCCGCCGGAGGCGGAGGCTTCACCTCATGCCGATCGTACGCCTTCGTGGGCCCATACCGCGCCGGCTCCATCCGCTGGGCGAAGTAGGGGTTGGCGCCGGACGACTCGGACGAGTAAGGCGAGGGCGGCATCGTGTTCAGGGCGACTTCGTAGACGCCGGCCAGCGAGTTCCGCGTGCGGACGGATTCCGGCGCTTCCGGACCCCAGGTGCGATCGCATAGCGCGCTGGCCTGATGCAGTGCAGGCTCGGCGGCGGCCAGATCCCCTTTCTCCTGATAAACCAGCGCCTTCCGCGTCAGGTTGCTGGCGTACTGGCGAGCGAGCGTTTCCGCCTCGCGCGGCTTGCCCTCCGTTTTCAGCGCCAGCACCGAGGCCGAAACGCGGTCGAGAATGTCCTGCTCCTCATTTTTTTGGTTCGTGGCTCGCATCAGAAGGGGAGCTATCTCTTCGCGGTCGAAGTTCGCGGCCAGGACGCGGTCGTTCGGCTCGAACGCTGTCACATGGGTGGCGACCGGCTGCGACATGACCAGTGTCTGCTCCGCTTGCCCCGAGGCGCCGCCCGAGCGCGGCAGGGTGAAACCTAACACCAGCAACACGCCCGCCGCAGCGACCAGTCCCGCGCGCTGACGGAAGTGAGCGTCGCGGAGCCACGGGCGCCCGCCTCGCTTCGGTGCGGGCATCGGAGCGGCCGAACGATAGTGCGGCTGCGGTTGAGGGAAGGGAAGGATCGCGGGTCCGTAGGGAACGGAGGACGGGGCACAAGCCGGTTCGGGATCGGCGACTTCGGACTCGCCGAGAACATCGCGGACCAGTTCCGTCAATTTGCGCAGTTCAGGCAATTCGTCGAGAGCGTTTTCGATTTGCTGTTGTTCGTCGGGCGTGACTTCGCCAGCCAGGAAACGGCCGAGCGTGGTATTGTCGATGTCGCCCCACGCCCGCTGTTGGGACTCGCGGCACGCCCGCAGTTCGGCCGCCACACGGTCCCACTGATTGCCGTTGTCCTTGTCGAGTTCCATATCTGACGCTCGCGAGATGGAGAAGGGCAATTCGCTACCTGCATTAAGTACAGACGGCCGCTTCCGTCCGACGTGCAACGGAATTGTAACAAAAAGTAAAAACCCGGGACAGCACCTTCCCCTGTACACCTATTCATACGTCGAGGGTTTCCAGTCGGTCCACCAATGTGGCGAACCGCCGAGCGACCGCCGAGCGGTCGGGGAAGGGACGGTGCTCTTCATACAACCAGCGCATCCAGTTCGCCACGCCCAGAACGATGCCCGTTTCATCGAGCGCATGGGCGAGTTCCTCCTCATCCGCTTCCAGTGGGGCGATTTGACGGTACGCTCGCAATCCGGCTTGCCAGCCGGCCGGATCGCTGTCGATCAGACTACCGAGCATGCGCGCCAAATCCACGGCCACGTGATCCACCTTCACGGCTCCGTAATCGAGCAGGCCCGTCAGACGATCGCCCTCGAACAACAGGTGATCGTGCCACAGATCGCACAGGCACGGCTGCGAGCGCTGGGCCGTCGCGGTCCAGCGCTGTAGTCGTCGCGGCACTCGTTCAAGCGCATCCGGCAGCCGATGCCAGGCTCGTTCGAGCAGAGGGAGAAGCGGATCCTCCCGTCCAGCCGCGGTGAGAGGGTGCCAGCCGGAACGGACGAGACGCTGCCAGTCGGCGACGAACTCCAGCCGACGCCGCACGGCGGGACAGACCGTCATCTCTCCCGGAAGGTTGTGCCAGACCGCGTGCAGCTGCGCCAGGGCGGTACATGCTGCTTTGAGGCGCGAGGAGGGATTGCCGTGGAAGTCCGCATGTCCCGGCATCCATTCGGTCAATTCCCATAGTCGGCCGGCGTGCTCGACGCCCGTAGTGTCGTCGAGCGTGCTGAAGAGAGACGGGACGAAGGAGAGCCGTTCTTGACGAGCCAGCGTCATCAGGCGATGGCGGAAGAGAAGGCGCGGCCAGGTTTCGTGCGCCGGCCAGGCGCGCAAGCACAAGGGTCCGGCGGGCCCGTCGATGCGCCACAGGGCGCACCCACTGAAGCCGCCGTGATTGCCGAGCGGCGTCCGTGTTCCTTGCCGGCAGAACGGCGGATAACGTGTGAGGATCACCTCGGCGGCGGAATCGAGGGCGGGAGGAGACATGATCTTATTCCCGGCTTGCCGGAGAGCCATGTGTCTCAGGGCTGTGCCTGCGCCGTTTCGCGCGGCGCGGGCGCCTCGCGCGGTACGGCGGACTGCACCGCCTTTTTCAAGGGTGGCGAATAAACGCCGATGCCAAAGGTGAACACGGCACACAGCCAGACCGCCACCAGCACCGGCCAGGACTGCGACGGCTTGTCGCCGGAGAGCGTGCCCAACGGTGACGGATCGCGCAGATACATCACGGCGATGATGCGCAGATAGTACCAGCCGCCGATGGCCGCGTTGAGCGCCGCCAGCAGGGCCAGCAAAATAAACAACGTCTTTTGATCGGGCGGCCACAGCGACAACTGCCAACCGGGAGGCGCATCCAGTTCCAGCGCTCCGGAGAACAGCAGGAACTTGCCCACGAAACCGGCTGTCCCCGGAATGCCGATCAGGCTGAGCAAGAACAACACCATCATCAAGGCGATCCCCGGCCGAGTGCGGCTCAGGCCGGCGAGGTCGTCCACCGTCTCGGCGCGCTGGCCGCGTGTGTTCAGGTATTGCAGTACGCCGAAAGCGCCGGTGGTCATGGCGCCGTAGGCCACCAGATAGAAGAACACCGCATCGACGCCGTCCACCATCGCCTCGGACCGCAGTTTCGGGGCCACCGCCAACCCGATGAGCATGTAGCCGGCGTGGGCGACGCTCGAATACGCCAGCAGTCGGCGCAGATTGTCTTGCAGCAGGCCGAGCATGTTGCCCAGCGTCATGGTCACGGCGGACATGATCCACAACAGCACGGGCAATTGATCCGCCAGCACCGGCGACAGCGACAGATGCGAGACGAACACCTTGCCGGACAGAGCGGGCGTGACGAAGCCAAGCACGCGCACCAGAGCGGCGAAGCCGGCCATCTTGGGCACGAACGCCAAAATCGCCGCGTTGGCGATGGTCGTGCCCTGGTAAACGTCCGGCGCGTAGAAGTGGAACGGCACCGCCGTCAGCCGGAACCCTAGGCCGGCCACGACCATGACCAGCGCCACCATGCCCATGCCGGCGACGGTCGCATCGCCCTGCCCCGCGGCGAAGGCGGCGACCAGGCCCGGCAGGTTCGTCGTGCCCGCCAGGCCGTACAGGTAGCTGAAGCCGAACAACGTCAGCGCCGACGAGAACACGCTGAGCAGGAAATACTTCATGGCCGCTTCCTGCCCCGCCGGGTCGAGGCCGCCTCCCGCCACGGTGCTGCGTCCCAGATAGAGGATAACGTAGACCGGAATACTCGTCAGTTCCAGAGCGAGGAAGAGCGTCACCAACTCGTTGGCCGCTCCAGTCAGCCCCATGCCGGCGACGAGGAGCAGCAAGCAGGCATGGTAGTCGGCCGATAGATTTTCCGGCATGGCGTCCCAGCTGAACAGCACGAGGACGATACCGCCGGCAATGGCGACGCCGCGGAGCAAGAGCGCCAGGCGGTCCAGTATCAGCGGACTGGCGTAGCGGACGGCGTCGGCGGCGGTTTCCGAGTCGTAGTCTGGCAGCGGTTTCCGCCACAGCACCACTCCCGCCGCGACCAGCGCCGCCAGGGCCACACCGCCCCACAGATTGCGGTTGGCCTTCCAGGTGCCGCCGAGAAACAGCACGCAGGCCGCGACGCCCAGGATCATCTCCGGCCCGAGGTACGGAAAAAATCCAGACAAGGCCGAGAGGAGGTTGCCATCCACGTTACTTCGCCTCCAAAGTCGCTGCGGCTTGCTGCACTCTATCGTCGGGCGCGGGGGCCGTCGCAGGCGTCTCGGCACGTTTGCGCGCCCCGTCGGCGATGCCGGCCACCACCTGAATTTCCGGTCGCACCGTCTCGAAAAACGGTTTGGGGTAGACGCCCAGCGCCAGGCACACAAGCGCGATGGGCACGAGCGCGGCCAGTTCGCGGCCGTTCAGATCCGCGATGACGCCGTGTCCTTCGTGGTGCGGTTCCTTGAGCGGCCCGAAGAACACCTGACGCAACAACGTCAGCATGTACCAGGCGCCCAGCACCACACCAGCGGCGCCTAGGCTCGACAGCAGCCATCCCTGCACCTGCGAGCCGGCGAAGTCGTACATGCCCGCCAGCACCAGCCATTCCCCGAGGAAGCCATTCAGCCCCGGTAGGCCGACGCTCGACATGGTGATGAACACGAAGAAAACCGCCAACAGACGCAGCCGAGCGCCCATGCCGCCGTAGTCAGCCATCTTGCGCGTGTGATAGCGCTCGTACAACATGCCCACCAACAAGAACAACGCCCCGGTGGATAGCCCGTGATTAATCATCTGCAACAGGCTGCCGGTCAGACCAACCTCGTTGAGGGCGAACAGGCCGATCATGCACATGCCAAGGTGACTGACGCTGGAATACGCCACCAGTTTTTTGATGTCGTCTTGCGCAAGAGCGCAGAAAGCGCCGTAGATGACGCCGACGACGGCGAGACCGCCCAGCACCGGCACGCCGAAGCGCAGGCTCGCGTCGGGCGCCAGCGGCACGCATAGGCGCAGAAAACCATAGGTGCCGAGCTTCAGCAGCACACCGGCCAACAGCACACTGCCGGCCGTCGGCGCTTCGACGTGGGCCAACGGCAACCAGGTGTGGACCGGCACCATCGGCACCTTGACGGCGAAGCCGCACATCATGGCCAGGAAGATCAACGTCTGCACCTTGCGCCAGTAATCGAGCCGATTGCTGGCGAACTCCAATTCGCCCTGTTCCGGCGCCGGCGCGGCCTGTTTGAGTTGGCGGACTTCATCGGGCAGCTGGTCGTTGAGCGCATTGACCGATGCCACCAGTTCGGGGATGGCGAAGGTCAGCTTTCGGCTTGAGTCCATCTGCGGCACGATCAGCGCGACGGCGATGACGCCCAGCAGCGTGATGAGACTGCCGGCCAGCGTGTAGATGAAGAACTTGCGGGCGGCGTATTGCCGCTGCGGGCCGCCCCAGATGCCGATGAGGAAGAACAGCGGCACCAACGTCAACTCGAAGAACACGTAAAAGAGAATCACATCGAACGACGCGAACACCCCGGTCATGCCCAGTTGCAGGACGAACAGCCAGGCGTGGAACTCGTGGACGCGGTCGGTGATAGCCGTCCACGAAACCAGCACGCTCGTCATCATCAAGAGCGCCGTCAGCAGAATCAGCCAGACATTCATGCCGTCGATGCCGACGTAGAACTGGATGGCGCTGTCGGTCGCGCCGTCCGGTGCAGTGTGCAGGGGCAACAGGTTGACGCGCGTGGTGAACTTGATCCATTCGGTATGGAAGGTCAGCGGCCCCGTGGAATTAACAGCCAGCGGCTTGTCCAGTCGGGGGATGGCGAACTGAATGGTGATGATGACGGCCAGCAGCAGACTAGCGAGCGTGCTGGCCAGGCTGATCCGCCGCACCGCCTCCGCGCGGCCCGGACCGAGCGCGGCAACTCCGATGGCCGTCGCCAACGGCAGTGCCAGCAGCAAGAGCAAAAGTTCCGGCATATGTTTCTCTTCCGGCCGCTTGTGGCTTAGCGCTAAGCCGCAAGCGGCAGTTTTCGTTTACAATCGCGTCACCAGGGCGATCAAAAACACTGTCAGGCCCAGCACCATCGCCAGGGCGTAGAACTGCACCAGGCCGTTCTGCACCGGACGAAAGCGGAAACCCACCAAGCGCGGCAACTGGCCGATCAGATCCACCAGGCCGTCCAGCACGTACAGATCGAAGATGCGCGTGAACGTCGTGAACCCGGCCAGTGGTTTGAGAATAAACGTATCGTACAACTCGTCGATGTGGAACTTGTTAAGCGACAGCTGATACAGTCCCTGCGCCGAGTTGGCGAGCCGGCCGGGCAGGTCCGGCTGGCGAACGTACATCAGCCAGGCCACGCCGATGCCGACCAGTGCGATGATCGAACTGACGCCCATCATGATCCAGTTCGGCCCTTCGGCCTCCATCGCCGGCAGACCTGGTGTGCGGGCGACGAAATTGCTGAACAGATGCGTTATTGGTCCCACGGCGAAGCCGATGCCGAGCGCGAAAACCGCGAGGATCATCAAGGGAACGGTCATCACGGGCGGCGATTCCAGGCGCGGCGAGTCGCCGTGGCCGGCGTGGCCGTGGTGATGCTCGAACGCCTCCGGCGGAATGCGTTCCTCGCCCCAGAAGGTCAGGAAGTAGCCGCGGAATGTGTAGAACGCGGTCAAGCCCGCCGTGATAAGTCCGGCAAGCCAAAGGACGAGATACCAGATCCGATAAGGGTTCGGATGCGTTCCTTCGATGAAGACGGCGTCGAGGATTTCATCTTTGCTCCAGAAGCCCGACAACAAGGGGAAGCCGGCCAGGGCCGCCGCGCCGCAGAGAAACGTCCAGTGCGTTATCGGCAGCACCTTGCGAAGTCCGCTGAAGCGCCGCATGTCGATGACGTTGCCCATCGCGTGCATGACGCTGCCGGCGCTGAGGAACAACAACGCCTTGAAAAAGGCGTGCGTGAACAGATGGAACATCGCCGCCAAGACGGCAAAGGTCACGAGTTTCTCGCCCACCGACAACACGCCGCTGCCCAGGGCCAGGAACATGTAGCCGAGTTGACTCAGCGTCGAGTACGCCAACATGCGTTTGAGATCGTTCTGCGTCAGAGCGATGAGCGCCGCCAGAACCATCGTGATGGCGCCCAACGTCGCCACGACGATCTGGGCATCGGGGGCGAGCATGAACAGCGGTGTGCAGCGGGCGATGAGGTAAACGCCGGCCGTCACCATCGTCGCCGCGTGGATGAGAGCGCTGACGGGCGACGGGCCTTCCATCGCGTCCGGCAGCCAGACGTGCAGCGGAAACTGCGCCGATTTGCCGACCGCTCCGCACATCAGCAGGAGACACGCCGTCGTCAGCAGGCCGTAATCAAGCGTCCCGGTCGCACGGGCGGATTCAACGTGCTCGAAGACGTGCCGGTAGTCGAGATGATGCCCGAAGCGCGACCACAACAGCAGGATGCCGAGCAGCAACCCCATGTCGCCGATGCGCGTGACGAGGAACGCCTTGCGCGCCGCGTCCGCCGCCGAGGGTTTCGTGAACCAGAAACCGATCAGCAAATAGCTGCATAGGCCGACACCTTCCCATCCGAGATATAGCAGAGCGAAATTGTCGGCGAGAACAAGCGTGGTCATGCTGAAAATGAACAGCGACACCTCGGCGAAGAAGCGCGCGTAGCCCTCGTCGCCGTGCATGTACCCGGCCGAATAGATGGCGATGAGGGTACCGACGAACGTCACCATGACGCACATCATGGCGCTGAGCGCGTCGGCGTTGAGTCCGAAACCGGCGTTGAGGATGGGGGCATCGGGATTGCCGATCTTGATCCAGTCGTAATAGACCTCGATCTTGTACGGTTGACCTTCCGGGTCGGCCGCGATGCCGTGCTGGACGGCGAGGAAAGTCATGACTGCGACGACGCAGGCGCCGGCGGCCGCGAGGATGCACGGCCAATGGCTGTGCCGGCGGAGCAAGCGCGGTCCGAACAAGCCGGTGATCGCGGCGGCGGCCAACGGCAGCGCCGGAATCAGCCACAGATAGGATCGTACCTCAGACATGGCTCTCCTCGCGACGGTGTTCGGGTTCCAGGCCGGAGGGCGTCAGCTGCGGCAGCGGCGCCTCGCGCGGCGCCGGCGGCAGCGGCTCCTCGTCCTCGGTCGGTTCCTCGCCCGGCTCGCGCAGCTCTTGCCATTTGCTGACATCGAGCGAATTGCGCCGGCGGAACAGCATCAGGATCAGCGCCAGGGCGATGCCGGCCTCGCAGGCCGCCACCGTCAGAATGAACAGTGTGAACACCTGCCCTTGCAGGTTGCCGCGATAGCGCGCGAACGCCACCAGGTTGACCGTCACGCCTTGCAGCATCATCTCCACGCACAAAAACATGATGATAAGATTGCGCCGAGCCAGAAAACCGACCAGGCCCAGCGCGAACAGAATGGCGCCGACAATCAGATAATGGTGCAACGGCAACGCAGTCATGGCTTGCTTGTCCTCACGAACGGCGGAACGCGATGGCGATGGCCCCGACCGTGGCCACCAGCAGCAAAGTGCCGCCCAGTTCGACCGGCAGCAAAAAATCGGTGAACAGCGCGCGACCCAGATACGCCGAGTTCTCGTCGGGCATGCGCGGCAACCCCGTCTTCTCGTCGCGGCGGACCTGCTCGGCGGGAACCGTCGGCGGCACGCCGCTCTGGTTCGACAGCGAGATGTTGCCGGCAGGCGGCAGCCAGCCCAGGCGCTTCTTGGCGTCCTCGCCGATGACGATCAGTTCCTTCAGCTGCGCTCGCAATTTCTCCTTGCTGGCATCCGGTTTGAGCATCTCGCTGTACCAGGCGTCCCCGACAGCGTCCGCCCGCGACTCCAGATCCTCCCAGACGCGCTTGTTGCGATAAACGTGCTTGAACTGCTGGAACAGATCCTCGCCCGGCTTGCCGATGCTCGCGTCCATGTCCGCCGTGCTGTCCTTGGTCGCCACCTCTCGCGTTCGCTCAAGGAGGCTGTCGATCTCAGCGGCGCTCTCGGCCATGCGGCGATCGTAGCGCTGTAGTACGAACAAGAGCGTGCCGAGCAGGACGAAGCCAGTCAGCGTCGCCAAGAGCGGCTCGCGCGAACGGTCGTCGGCGTCGGACAGGCCGCTTTGTTGCGCCAGCATGATGACGAACAGGAAGGTGACGATGATCGCCCCGGCGTAGATGATCGTGGTGGCGGCCATCAGGAACGGCGCCGCCAGCAGGAGAAACAGGCCGCACGTACTCAGCACGACCAGCGTGAACGACAGGGCGGCGCGGGCGGGGTTGTGCTGCGTGACCAGCAGAGCGCCCGCAATGATACCGATGGCCGAGAACGACCAGAACAAGATCGTCTCCGGCGAGACGGTCCCGCTGCGCGTCAGCAGAATGCCGGCCAGCACCAGCCCAAGGAGACCGAGTCCAGCCCCCCACAGGACGGGATACGCTCGCGGCCGCGGCAACAGCAGGTAGATGGCGGCGCCGCCGGCGAGCAGCGGCAGGGCGATCGGCCACCACTCGGCGGAAGTCGAAACGGCACCGAACAGACTATACGACATAGCAAATCTCTTTGGCGAACTGCTTGCGGCTTAGCTCGAACAATGCTAAGCCGCAAGCGGTTGCTCTAACTCTGCGCCGACGATGACGAGGTCAACCCGATGTCAGCGGGCAGTTCCGAGGCGACGCCGAGCTTGCCGGCGCTGGTGCGGATCGGGTCCGTGCCCGCCTTCACGGTTTGATCGAATACGCCCAGCAGCTTTTCCTTGTCGAACATCATCTGCTCGCGCGTCATGCCGGTCAGATCGTATAACGTCGTCAACTCGATGGCATCGACCGGACACGCCTGTTCGCACATGCCGCAGTAAATGCAGCGCAGCTCGTCGATGACGAACGTCTCCGGATACTTTTCGCGGTCCGGCCACGGCGACGGAGCAGCGACGATGTCGATGCAGTGGGCGGGACAGGCCGTCGAGCACATGTAGCAGGCGACGCACTTGACACGGCCCTCCTCATCGCGGTTGAGACGATGCACGCCGCGATAGTTCGGCGGCAGCTTCGGCTCGACTTCAGGAAACTGCTGCGTGATGGCGCCGCCGCCGAACAGTGTCTTGGCCGCGTGCCGCACCGTCGTCTGCAATCCCTGAACGATGGCCGGCACGTACAGTTGTTCCAGCAGGCCGATCTTCGGCACCGACACCCATTTCACATCGCTCTCGGCGATGGGCATGATTGCTCTCCTCTCGGTTCAGTCGATGGCACCTTCGTCGTGGACGACGGCCGGCGGACCCGATGCCACGTGTCCAATAAAATGAACCGGGGCGCGCGACCGCTGCCGCGGCATGTAAAGCGTCAGCGCGGCGCTGACGACAAGCATCGCGATCGACAGCGGAAGCAGCCACCACTCACTTTGACTAAACTGCTTGACGAAGATCACACACACCACGTTGAGCAGTGCCAGCGGCAGCAGCACCTTCCAAGTCAGGCCCATCAGCTGATCGAAGCGGAAACGCGGCACCGTCCAGCGGATGAGCATGTAAAACACAATGAACAGCGCCATCTTGACCGCGATCACAATTAACTTGACGATGATCCCGCCGACGCCGGGGATACTGTCCACGCCGGGGAAGTGCCAGCCGCCGAAGAACAGCACCGCGACCAGAAAGCTCGTTGTAATCATGTGCGTGTATTCGCCGAGGAAAAACAGCGCGAACTTCATGGCGCTGTACTCGGTGTGATACCCGCCGACCAATTCCTGCTCGGCCTCCGGCAAATCGAAGGGCAGGCGATTGCACTCGGCGAAAACGCTGGTAGCGAACAGCAGCGCCGCCAACGGCTGAAAAAGAATGTTCCAGCCGTGATGGATCTGATAGTCGATGATCCTCTCCAGGTTGAGCGATCCCGTCACCAGCAGGACGCCCAGCACGGACATAGCAAGCGGAATCTCATAGCTGATGAGCTGAGCGCTGGAGCGCAGCGCGCCGAGCATACTATATTTGCTGTTCGACGACCAGCCGCCCAGCACAATACCGTAAACGGCCAGACTGCCGACGGCAAAGTTGAAGACGATGCCAATGTCAACGTGCGGCGCGATGACAAACTGAACATGCTCCAGCGTGGAGAGATCGAATTCCGTCACATACTTATCAAAGCTGGTGTTGTATTCCTTCAGCCGGTCCTCGTAACTCGGCGTGTTGTTCGCGAAGGCATAGGCGCGGTCGGCCGCGAGCACATACGCTTCCTCGGCGCGCGTTTGCGGCCAAATCCTGCCGCGCGATTTCCCCAGGCGGAACTCCGTGTTGTTCTCCAACAATTCCTTCTGCTCGGAAGGGGTGATTGGCTGGCGCGATTTCTCGATCATGGCATCTGTACGGCGATCTTCCAGCAGCGGCGGCGAGCTGGTTGGGCCGAAGGGAACGACGGCGAACGCCAGCAGCGCCGTGCTGAGAGCGACGGCCGGCCCCAGCATGTAGAACAGCTTGTCCACATGGCCGGGGATGACTTCTTCCTTGAGCAAAAACTTGATGCCGTCGGCGATCGGCTGCAACAGGCCCCACGGCCCGACGCGGTTCGGGCCCAAGCGGTCCTGCGCCCACGCGGCGATTTTGCGCTCGGCGAGAATGAGATACGCGCACGTCCCTTGCAGCGCGCCCATCGCGGCCGCGATGAGGATGAGCGTGAGCCAGAATCCGAAACCGAGTTCCATGAGAGAATCGCTCCCGCCTCATCCGTTTCGATGTTCCAGAGGAATGCCATATTCGCCCGGTTCTCCCCCGGCCAGTGGAGCGAAATACGGCACCTCGGCGGCCAACTCCTTCCGCAAGGTCGGCGCATGGGCCAGGCCGCGCCGCTCCAGCAGATCGAGGAAAACCTGTCCGTCGGTGCGGATCTCGGCCGTCGGCGTGACGCCCCAGTGGATCGCCTGAGCCAGCCCCGCGTGATTGACGAACGTGCCGTCCTTCTCGGCCCACGCCGCGCCCGGCAGCACGTAATGAGCGAAGTTGCTGATCGGCGACGGCAGCAAATCGTGGCACACGACCAGCGGCACCGATTGCAGCGCCCGCGCTTGTTCCTCGCTCATCCAGCCACCCTCGCGCGGCGGATAGCCCGCCGCCAGGTACAGCGCCTGGACCCGACCCTCGCCGGCCGCGCGTACGATGTCGTCGAATGGTGTCACCTCTCCCTGGAAATGGCGCAGCACTTCCTCGACGCCGCGCCGATTGGGACACTTCTCGGCGCGGATGATGAACTTCACCGGCTGAATCGGCTGGCCGCGACGGTCCTTGGGGTAGGTGTCATCCTCGCCAATCACCGGCACCGGACCCAGCGCCAGCCGCACCTGGCCGGACAATCCCTTCAAAAACTTCGCCAGCAGATACGCTTCTTCGCACGTCAAAAACGGTGACAACACGCCGACCACGCTGGCCGCGTCCTTCTGGGCCGCGCTCTGGAAAGCCCTGCGGATCGCCGGCACGACCTCCGCCCAAGGCAGCGGATGCAGACCGTCGCCACGCCCGTTGCCGAAAGCGCCTTGCGGTCGCGGAGCGGATCCCGTTACGCCCGTGACGGCGGACTCCGCTCGGATTCCCGTCGTCTGTCCCGCTGGGGTCGAGACCGCGCCCGCCCGCCGCACCATCGGCCGTAGGAAGCGCTCGATGGAATTGACGTAGTGATAGCCGAGCCGTCCGTCGTCGCAGATGAAATGGCCCTGCGCCTGCGGATTGACGCGCGGCCGTAATCGGTAGACGATGTTTTTGTTGCCGTCGAGCCAGATGCTGCAACCCGTCGAGCAATCGGCGCAGACGCTCTGTTTCGTCTTCAGGTTCCAGACGCGATGTTTGTAAAGGAAATCCTTGCTGCATAGAGCGCCGACGGGACACAGATCGACAACATTGGTGGCGAGCTTATTGTTCAGCGGCTCGCCGGGGAAAATGTCGATCTCGGAATGATGGCCGCGATTGATGATTTGTAATTCCGCCGTGCCGCTGATCTCGCGCGTGAAACGCACGCAGCGCGAACACATGATACAGCGATCCGTGAACAGCGTCACGTTGTCGCCGATATAAGGTTTGTTGGGCGGCGTATTTTTGTCATCGATCATTCGGCTCGTGGCGCGGCCGAAATTATAAGTGTAATCTTGCAGCAGACACTCGCCGGCCTTGTCGCAGACCGGGCAGTCGAGCGGATGATTGAGCAAGATGTCTTCGAGCGTTTGTTCCTGAGCGAACTTGGCTTTGTTGGTGTTGGTGTTGATGACCGTGCCGTCCTTGGCGGGCGTCTGGCAGCCGGGCACGACCTTGGGCTGCATGGTGGTAGTGCCGTCCGGCTTGCGCTCGCCGACTTCGACGAGGCACATACGGCAGCTGGCGACGACGGTTAGCGCGGGGTGCCAGCAATAATGCGGGATCAGCACACCGGCTTTTTGGGCCGCTTGAATGAGGTTCAATCTCTCATTGCCGATATCGACCGGATTGCCGTTTACGTAGACCGTAGCCATGCTCGTTCTCGCGTTCCTCGTGGGCGCTTGCTACTTCGCGCCGGGTTTGGCGAACGTCGGAAATTCCTGGGCCGATACGTTGCGGACGCTGCCGTCGAGAAAGGCGACGACGCCGCCTTTTTCTGGCGTGGCCTTCTCGTAGGCGAGCACGGTCCGCGAGGTGCCGGCGGGCGCGCGGTTCGGATCAGCGCCCCAGCAGACGACATAGCGGCCATCCTCGAAGGCCGGGTAGGCTTTCGGCAGATCGCGGCGCAGCGTCGTCATGTCGGCCAGGCTCCGCGGCGGATTCAAGGTCGCATCCGCCAAGTAGAGTTGGGCGAACTGACGTAAATCGTTCTCCGGAACCACCCGGCCCGCCGCCGGCACGTAATTGCCGATGGGCGGTCGTGTGCTGTCCGGCGTGGCGGCCGGCTGAGTGTTTGCCTGAGCCGATTTCGACTTTTTCGCGCAGCCGGGCAATAAGAGCAGAGGCACCAACAATACCAACATTCGCCAGGCATCCGATCGTCTCATAAGATGCCCTCCGTTAATGGCCCCCGACCAACTCCAGTAGATGACTCTTCTGCGCTCCGCGGATGTATTGCTCGAACTCGGCCCGGAACTTACGAATGGCGTTCTTGACCGGCCAACCGGCGCCGTCGGCCAATCCGCAAATCGTCGTGCCGGGCATGATGCCCATGTTGTCGCCGACCTCTTCGAGGATCTTCAAGTCTTCCAATCGTCCCTGACCGCGCCGCAGGCGCTCCGTGATCTTCAGCATCCACCCGGTGCCTTCGCGGCACGGCGTACACTGACCGCACGACTCATGGGAAAAGAATCGACAAATGTTATGTAAGACATCGACGATGCTGGTTTCCTCATCGAAAACCGTGACCGCCGCCGTACCCAAGCCGAGACAGCCGACCTTGCCGGGTCCGGCGAAATCCAACTTGGTATCGAACTCGGCCTCCGTCATGATGCCCATGCTAATACCGCCGGGGATGGCACCCTTCGCCTTGCACCCCTTCCACACGCCGCCGCCGTGTTTGTCGATCAAATCGCGCACGGTGATCCCCAACGGCAACTCAACGCAGCACGGATTGTTGACATGGCCGCTAATGCAATAGAGTTTCGGTCCGTAGCTGCCGGCATCGCGCGGGTTGTTCGGATCGGGCGGAATGCCGATCGACTTGAACCAGTCGGCGCCGCGGTCGATGATGTGCGTCACGCACGCCACCGTCTCGATGTTGTTCACCACCGTCGGCTTGCGGAACGCTCCCTCGACGGCGGGGAACGGCGGCTTGATGCGCGGCCAGGCCCGCTTGCCTTCCAGGCTCTCGATTAACCCCGTTTCTTCGCCACAGATATAGGCACCGGCCCCGCGATGCAGAAATATATCGAGGTGAAACTCCTTGCCGAGAATGTTGCGGCCGAGCAGATTGTTGTTATACAGTTCGTCGATGGCCTGTTGCAGAACGCGATAGCTGCGGCCGTACTCGTACCGCAAATACAAATACGCCGTGCTGGCCCGCGTCGCATAGCAGGATAAAATAATCCCTTCGAGAACTTGATGCGGATCTTCTTCCATGAGGATACGATTGTTGAACGTACACGGCTCGCTCTCGTCGGCGTTGATGCACATGTAAATGGGGCCGGGATGGTCTTTCGGCAAGAAGGTCCACTTCAACCCCGTCGGAAACCCCGCGCCTCCGCGACCGCGCAAGCCGGACGACTTCACGGCATCGACGACCTGCGCCGACGTCATTTCGTGGACGGCCTTGTGCAACGCGCGATAGCCGCCGTCGGCGCGATAAGCGTCAAGCCACGGACTGGCCTTCTTCGCAATGCGACGCAGGAGAACGGGTTCAAAGTCGGCCATATTGTAACAGCCCTATTATGTCGATTTCTCGGTTAGCCGCGACGTAGCTCGTCCAGCAGCGCATCGACCTTGTCGGGCGTGATATTCATTCTCGCCTCGTCGTCGATCAGCACGGCTGGGGCGCCCTCGCAGGCGCCGATGCACTCGGCGAACTCGACGGTGATCTTGCCGTCGTCGCTGGTGCCGCCCGGATGCACGTTCAGTTTTTTGCAGACGTTATCGAGCAGTTCATCGGCGCCGCGCAGACCGCACGCCAAACTGCGGCAGACCCACAAGCGCGTCTTGCCCAGCGGATGCTCCCGATCGCGGAAGAAGCCGTAAAAGCTCATCGTATCGTGGACCTCCGCGGGACTGAGATCCAGCAAATCGGCGATCTCGCGGATCCCCTCCAACGGCACGCAGCGCAGCGCGTCCTGTACGATGTGCAAGGCCGGCAGCGTCACCGCCTGCTTGTTCGGATAGCGCGGCAGGTAGGCGAGGATCTTTTGCCGTAGTTCTTCGGTCAACACACTCATCGGTCCAACTCCGCCGCGATGATGTTCAGGCTGCCCAGCACGGCCACCACGTCGCTCACCTGATGGCCGACAATCAAATACGGGAAAATGGCGAAATGAATGAACGACGGCGGCCGGGTGCGCGTGCGATACGCCACGCCGCTGCCGTCGGCGATCACATAATAACCCAGTTCACCGTTGGGCGATTCGATGGCCGCATACACTTCATCCACCGGGGTGTGCCATTGTCGATTGGTCATGACCAATTCAAAGTGATGGATCAGTCCTTCGATGCTGCGATAGACCGAAAGCTGATTGGGCATCACCACCTTGCTGTTGACATCGACGTTGACCGGGCCGGACGGCAAATTCTCGATGGCCTGCTGGATGATCTTGCAGCTTTCCAGCATCTCGTTCATGCGCACGAGATAGCGAGCGTAACAATCGCCCTCGCGGGCGCACACAACCTTGAAATCGAAATCACTGTAGGCCAGGTCCGGCTCGTCCTTGCGCAAATCGCGGACCACGCCGCTGGCGCGGGCAATGGGTCCGGTGCAACTCAGGTTGATCGCATCTTCCTTCGATAATACCCCAATATCCTTGGTGCGCTCGATGAAGATGCGATTGCGATTGAGCAGCCGCACAATGTCGTTCCACGCCTTGGGGAAATCGCGGACGAACGCCCGCACCATGTCGATCCAAACCTCATCCACGTCGCGCAGCAGACCGCCAACCCGCAGATAGCTCGGATGGAAACGCTGGCCGGCGGCGCGCTCGCTGATGTCGTAAATCTTCTCGCGCTGGTTGAAGGCGTAGAGGAAGGCCGTGAAACCGCCGAGATCGAGCGCGGCCGCCCCGCAGCACAGCAGATGATCGTGAATGCGCATCAACTCGTTGAAGATGACGCGAAGATATTTGCAGCGCGGCGTCAACTTGATGTCCATCAGCTTCTCGACCGCCGCGAACCAGGCGACCTCATTGGCGACCGGCGAGATGTAGTTCTTGCGATCGACGATGGTCACGTATTGGTTGTAATCGAGGTGTTCGCCGAGTTTCTCGAAACCACTGTGCAGATAGCCGATGTCCGGCACGGCCTTGACGATGGTTTCGCCGTCGAGTGTCAGAATGAGACGCAGCGTCGTATGCGTGGCAGGGTGCTGTGGACCGAAATTCAGCGTCCACAAATAGTCTTTGTCCGGCCCTTCCGGCAGGGTGATGGCATCGGCCAGTTCCAGAGGCATGGCATCTCCCTTGACATTAACTTTCGGGGCGCGTGATGGTGGGGAAATTATGGCGTTCGCCCCGGCCGCGCATCGGATAGTCCTTGCGCAGCGGGAAGGCGGTGAACTCGTCGGGCAGCAGAATGCGCCGCAGGTCGGGATGGCCGTCGAAGATCACACCATACATATCATAGACCTCGCGCTCCATCCAGTCCGCGCCCTTCCACAACGCGAAGACCGAAGGCAGCGTCGGCTCCGGATCGTTGGCGAAGGTCTTGACGATGAGGCGCACGCCCGTCGTCGTGTTGACCAGCACGTACCACACACCGTAACGGTCCCTCGCGTCTGGGTACTGCAAATAGTCGCCTCCGCCCAGTTCCGATAGCAGATCGAAGCCACAGCGCTGCTTGAGGAACTCCAACATGGCGTAGACGCGCTCGGCGGGCACGAGGACGCGGCGATTGTCGCGGAACTCCGAGGTTGTGAAACCGTCGGCGCCGAACGCCTCGCGCAGCTTGTTGACGATCTCTTCGTGGGTCATGACGGCTTGTCCGTTTGCAGGCGCGTCGCCGTGGCGAAGTTGCCGGGGGCGACCATCCTCTCAGCGGGCGAAACCTCAAGGGCCAGCGGCCGCGGCGCTTGCGACCACAGGCGATTCTGCTGAAACTCCTTGCCCGAAATCGTGCCGGTGCGCTGAATCTTGTCCTGCAAGTCGATCACCGATTGCAGCAGCTGCTCCGGCCGTGGCGGACACCCGGGCACGTACACATCCACAGGGATGAAACGATCGATGCCCTGCACCACGCAGTAGGTGTCGAAGACGCCGCCCGACGAGGCGCACGCGCCCATCGAGATGCACCACTTCGGCTCCGGCATCTGCAACCAGATGCGCTGCAACACCGGCAGAATCTTCATGACCACCCGGCCGGCGACGATCATCAAATCGCACTGCCGCGGCGTGAAACGCATGGCCTCGGCGCCGAAACGGGCAATGTCGTGGCGCGACGCGCCGGTGGCCATCAACTCGATGCCGCAGCAAGCCGTGGCGAACGGCATCGGCCACAGAGAGTTCTTGCGGACCCAGTTGGCCAGCTTGTCCAGTTGCGTCACCATGACGCTCTCGGACAGTCCACCTACCGCCATCGGAACACCCCCCGCCGCCAGGCATAAATGTAGGCGACCACCACGGAGGCCAAAAAGACAATCACTTCCCAGAACACCATCCCGCGCAGATCGGGCGGCAGCACCGAAGCCGGGTCGCTGGACGCGCTCGCCCACGGATACATGGCTGCCCACGGATACAGAAACAGCAATTCCACATCGAAAACGAGAAACAAAATGGCGACCAGGTAGAACTTCACGTCGAAGCGCTGGCGGGCGTCGCCGATCGGGTCCATGCCCGATTCGTAAGGCATCTGCTTGACGGGCGTCCGACGCTTCGGCCCGATGAGGTGCGTCACGAGCAGGGCCGATACCGCGAAGCCGAGGATCGCCAGCAGATAGAGGAAGATCGGATAATAGGTGGAGAGGGTGAAGTCCATCGCGACGGCCTACTTCGTGACTTTTTTCACAATGTAGTTCAAAAAGAAACCTCGACGAGGTGCCGAGGACGACGAGCGATAGCTCCGTTCCCCGGTACTATAGGAACGCGGGCGGTCGAGGGCAAGAGGAGCAGAATAGGAACGCGGATGACGCGGATGCAGCGGATGTTCGCGGATCTCTCCCTTGTCTGATCCGCGCAGATCCGTCACATCCGCGTCATCCGCGTTCCTATTCTTTTCTCTCGCAACTCCGTTCGTGTTACAATCCGCGTCTCATTGTTGCTCCACCCGCTTTGATCCGGAGAACTCGCGATGACACCACGTCTGCATCCGCTCCTGCTTCTCTCCCTCGTTCCTCTTGCCGCCGCGCCGGGCGACACCGCCGCGCAGGGGGTGGAGTACGTTAAGGCCAACTACACGAAGTTCGAGTATCGCATTCCCATGCGCGACGGCAAAAAGCTGTTCACCGCCGTCTACGTGCCCAAGGACCAGTCGAAAAAATATCCGATCCTGCTTATGCGGACGCCGTACAGCGTGCGGCCCTACGGCGTCGATCGCTACAAGCCTGGCCTCGGTCCGTCGGAACTGTTCGGCAAGTCCGGCTACATCTTCGCCTATCAGGACGTTCGCGGCCGCTGGATGTCGGAGGGCGAGTTCGTCAACATGCGGCCGTACAATCCCGCCAAGAAGGACGGCGAAATCGACGAGAATAGCGACACCTGGGACACCATCGACTTTCTGGTCAAGCGCGTGCCCAACAACAACGGCCGGGTCGGGCAGTGGGGCATCTCGTATCCGGGCTTCTACACGGCGGCCGGCATGATCGACGCGCATCCGGCCCTGAAGGCGTCCTCGCCGCAAGCGCCGGTGACGGACTGGTTCATCGGCGACGATTGGCACCACAACGGCGCGCTGTTCCTGCCGCACATGTTCAACTTCATGGCCAACTTCGGCCGGCCGCGTCCGGGTCCGACGAAGAAACCCGAATTCCCGTTCGACCACGATACACCGGACGGCTACCAGTTCTTTCTGCGCCTGGGACCGCTGCCCAACGCCAACGGCCGCTATTTCAAGGACAATATCGCTTTCTGGAACGAGGCGATGAAACACGCCGCCTACGATGAGTTCTGGAAGGCGCGCAATCTGCGGCAGCACTTGAAGGGGATCAAGCCGGCGGTCATGACGGTCGGCGGCTGGTTCGACGCCGAGAACCTGTTCGGCGCGCTGGAGACGTTCAAGAAGGTCGAGGCCACGAGGGAGGGCCGGACGAACCTGCTGGTGATGGGTCCGTGGCTGCACGGCGGTTGGAGCGGCGGCGACGGCTCCTCGCTGGGCCACGTCTCGTTCAACGACAAGACCTCGGTGTTCTATCGCGAGAAGATCGAGTTTCCGTTCTTCGAGTTTCAACTGAAAGGCAACGGCGAGTTCAAGCATCCCAAAGCGTGGGTGTTCGAGACGGGAACGAACCAGTGGCGCAAGCATGAGGCATGGCCGCCGAAGACAGCGAAGCCCCGGTCGCTGTACTTCCAGGCCAAAGGCCGTCTCGCCTGGAAGAAGCCGGCGGACAGCGAAGCGGTAGAGGACCGTTACGATGAGTATCTCAGCGATCCGTCCAAGCCGGTGCCGTTTATCGACAAGATCGCCATCGGCATGAGTCCGGAGTACATGGTTGCCGATCAGCGCTTCGCCGCCCGCCGCCCGGATGTGCTGGTGTATGAAACCGACGCGCTGGACGAGGACGTGACCATCTCTGGCCCGATCAAGGTCGATCTGCACGTCTCGACGACGGGCACGGACGCCGACTGGGTGGTCAAGCTGATCGACGTATATCCCGACGATTATCCCGATCCGAATCCGAACCCTGCCGGTGTGCGCATGGGCGGCTATCAGCAGCTGGTGCGTGGCGACGTGATGCGCGGCAAGTTCCGCAAGAGTTTCGAGAAGCCGGAGCCGTTCGAGCCGGGCAAAGCGTCGGCGGTGTCGTTCGCGATGCAGGACAGCTATCACACCTTCCGTACGGGGCACCGCATCATGGTGCAGGTGCAGTCGAGCTGGTTCCCGCTGGTCGATCGCAATCCGCAGACGTTCGTGGACATTTATCAGGCGAAAAGGTCTGATTTCAAGAAGGCGACGCAGCGCGTGCATCGCTCGGCGGAGATGCCGTCGCGCGTGTCGGTGCTGGTGATGCCGTAAGTCGCAATCGGTTCATCCCAAATCCAGCCGGTCAACGAAGACGGCAACGGACGGGAATCGTGATGGTTTGCGGCGCGGGTCCACGCAGATGGACGCGAACGACGCCGCGAAGTTCGTCGCCGCTAATCCGCGCGCGATCCACGCGAATCTTCAGCGTGGCCCGGTGGCCGGGCCCCTGCGCCCAGCGACAGTCGATGGCGTCGCGATCGGACTCGACGCGCTCGATAAGCACGTCGCGGTCGTCGGCGGCGCTCAGCAGCACGATCCGGGCCGGCAGCGGCTGGCCGGAAGTTTCGGTCAGGGCGACCTCAGCGGGCGCGGCCTGGACCTGCTGGCGGGCGCGCTTGACGATGGTGAACGGCACCTTCAATTCCGGGTAGTCCGGGTCGGAAGTGCAGATGCGCAGCGTCTCGTCGTGCGTGCCTTCGGGACAGTCGGCCAGCACTTCGACCTGGATCGAGCGGACCCAGTGGCCGGCGTCGTTGCGGTGCAATTCGCCGAGGTGCGTGCGGACGTAGGACGAAGACGCCGGCACGGCGCGGACGATCAGCGGTTCGGTGCGGCGGTCGATGATGGTGATTTCGTGGCTGATGGACGCATCGGTGTAGATGGCCAGGGCGGGCGGCTCGACACTGATCTCCGTGACAAGGCGCGCGCTGATGTACAGCGGCAACTCGCGCTCGTCGTCACCACTTTTGTAGTGGAGGGTGACGCGCCAGGTATTGGCGCCGGCCGGTTGCGTCAGCGTGTTCACTTCCAGGAGCAGTTCGCCGGATTCGCCGGGCTGAAAGCTTCGTTTCTCTAGTTTCGGGGCCAGGCAGCCGCAGCTGGGACGTACGGCGGTCACCTCGACCGGATGCTCTCCTCGGTTGGTGAAGGCGAAGCGGTGCGACGGCGACATGCCGCTGCGGACCTCGCCTTTCTCGACCACGGGTTGAGCGCACTCCAGATCGGCCCACAAGCGCGGCGTCGGCGCCAGGAGGATCGGCACACACAGCAGCAGGTGCGAACGGCGCGGCATGAATCCTCCTCCGGTTGGCGTCGCGGGACCGTCCCCGGACAATGGGGGCGACACTCATACTCCGTTGGAGCGGGGAGGGCAAGAGAGGTTTTCGGCCCGACCGGGCCGCCAAATTCCGAAAGAGATGCACGAAAACGCCGCGCCGGCGCCACTATATAACAGTGGAGAGTTGGAACCCACCCTGAAGGAGAGGTCATCGTGCGCCTGACATTGCGAACCTTGCTGGCCTACCTCGACGACACGCTGGAACCGCTGGAGATCAAGAAGATCGGCCAGAAAGTCGGCGAAAGCGACACCGCCCAGGAACTGATTTCCCGCATCAAACAAGTCACGCGCCGCCGCCGCATCACCACCCCGCCGCTGACCGGACCGAACTCGTTCGAGCCGAACATGGTGGCGGACTATCTCGACAGCGAACTGCCCCCCGAACAGATCGCGGAGTTGGAGAAGATTTGTCTGGAATCCGACGTGCATCTGGCCGAGGTGGCGTCGTGCCATCAAATCCTCACGCTGGTGCTGGGCGAACCGGCCGCGGTGCCGCCGATGGCCAAGGAGCGCATGTACGCGCTGGTCCACGGCCGCGAAGCCATCCCCTTCCGCAAGGCCGGCGCATCCGGCGGTCAGGGCGGGGCCGCCGCCGCGGGCGACCACGACGCCGACGAGATGTTCTTGCTCGGCCTGCCGTTCTACCGTCGCAACAGCTGGCTGCGCTGGGCGCTTCCGCTGGCCGGCGTCATCCTGCTGGCCGTGATCGGCGTCGCGCTGTGGCAGTCCGTCCTCGGCGTCGGGCAGCCACCCCAAACCAAGCAAGTCGCCAGCGTCAATCCGGACGACAAGACATCCTCGACCGACTCGTCGGCGAAGAACAACGACCCGAAACAGTCGGACAAGCCAAACGAAACCAATTCCAACAAGAAAGTGGTGGACGATTCGTCCCAGAAGAAGAATGAGACGAATTCAAATGACAAGGTTATCGACAACCCTCCCAAGCCGAAGGACGACGCGAAACTGGAGAGAAGAGGCGAGTCCGATTCGGAGTCGCGGAAAAAAGCCCCAAGTCCCGAACGCGCGGAGGCGGGGATCTTCTTTTCCGGTCCCCGGAGTTCTCCCAGCATCCTCATGCAGCGCCAGAACAAGGACAAGGATCCCTGGCACCGACTCAAGACGAACGACCGCGTGTCCACGACGGATCGTCTGGTGAGCCTTCCGGGTTACGCCAGCGAGGTGCATCTGGACAGCGGGGTGCGTCTGTTGCTGCGTGGCCATGTCCGCGAGTTCTCGCTGTTCAGCGACATGGATTACCTGCAAGAAAGCGCCGTGGTCCTGCACAAGAGCAAGGATGTGGACGCCGACGTGACGCTGCAAACAGGACGGCTGTATCTGTCCAATCACAAGAAGGACGGGCCGGCCGTGGTGCGGCTGCGCTTTGAAAAGGGCGTCCTCCGAGCGCAACCTGGCAAGACGGATTCCCAACCGGCCCCCAAAGCCGACGAAGTGCAAAACCGTCCTGCCACGTCGGGTCAGGACGA